>JABGTR010000032.1 GCA_018646985.1 Minisyncoccota bacterium | reverse complement strand
GTGATTTGCCTCGACACTGTGGGCACTTTGGATTGTTTTTTTCATCCCTCAATCATACCTTTGACCTAGTCAAAATACCAATTTATCCGAACTAATCAATGAAAACTTACTGAAAAACGCGCCCGTTTTTGAACGCTGCCTTATTTTTAGGATTAAAATTTTTTATTTATGTCAGAGTACGCTTCACAACTAGTAATTAACTATCTCAGTAGAGAGGAAATAGGTGAGTTGATTGATAATAATATTACATTTGATACTGAGGTTGATTTTGAAAATACAGTCACCATCAGTATGGTTTATGGAAGTAAAAAATTAGAACTCAAGATTCTTGAACTGAATAACCCAGATGTAATAAATACTAACTCCATGATAAGTACACCTAAAGGCAACGATAGTGTTAGAACAACAGGTGAGACAACATTTCTTTATCAACAGGCCAAAAAAATTCTTCAGGCTTTAGCAAATAAAAACCAGAGAGTTAAGTATTCGTTCATTACAGCTGCACCCATACTCAAATTATGGGCAGAAGAAGGAGGCGGTGTAAGTTTGTTTCAGTGGGATGACATTAGTGAGAAGACTTATGAAGATGGCTCTGAATCTACAAAGACTTACGACAAGTATTTTTTCAGGCAATAGATTCAGAACAGGCTCCCGACATAGTACAGCAGCGCCATATTTTTAATATATCGCTATATATAAATCTAAATTAATAATCAAAATTGGTGCTGTTGGTTTCGGGTTTTATTCCTGTATTATGAGTTCATGTACGAAGAAATCAACGAAGATATTTCTGTAATTGGCATCTACAAAAAACACCATTTTTCTCCCAAGAAATTTAAGTGGAACAACAGGGTTTTTCCAGTCGATGAAGTTACACTTTCAAATGATGTTAGAGATGGAATGATAAAAAAACGTCTATACAGCGTTGTAGCTAGTGGAAACTTATATCGACTAGAGTTTAATCGAGAATCAGAGCAGTGGAAAATATTAGAGGTATGGGTAGATTGATATGAAAAAAACAATTCTTCATGTCGATATCAATTCTTATTTTGCCACCATCCTCCAGCAGGAAAATCCATTTTTGAGAGGAAAACCTCTCGGCGTAATTAAAGATGTTGGGAGGACATGCTTGATCGCCACCAGCAAAGAAGCTAAGGAAAAAGGAATAGGCACTGGAGTTGGTAAAAGTGATGCTCTGACAATATGCCCAGACATTACCTTGATCCCAGCTGCTTTTAATAGATATTTAGATACGACAAAAAGAATGCAAAAAGTGTTTAGAAACATTTCCCCATCTGTGAATATTTATTCTCTAGATGAGGCATTCATTGATGTAACTCATTGTAGGAAGAATCTTTATCCAAATGTCTTAGAGTTAGGTGAAATGATTCAGGATTCAATAAAGAGGGAGCTTGGCAGTTGGGTGACTAGCAACGTCGGAGTAGCTGATAGTAGATTCATGGCTAAAATGGCTAGCGAAACAGCTCCTAAGGGTGAAGTATTTGAGGTAACAGCAGAGAACAGAGATTTAATATTAGCCACCACTGAGTTTAAGGATGTTTGCGGAGTGGGTTTTGCCTTAGCTAGAAAACTAAAATTATTAGGAGTAACTGTCCCCTATCAAATTAGATTTATACCAGAGGAAGACCTTAGCTCATTGTTTGGTCCTTTTTGGACAAAAGAACTACTAAAGGTTGCTTATGGAGAAGAAACACATTTATTAAGTCAGCTCGACAGGAAGGTCGAACATATGAAGAGTGTGGGGAGATCAATAACTGGGTATCGTTTATATAGAGACCAAACTGAAATAACAAATATACTTAAGAACCTTTGTATCGAAATAGTTTCCAAGGTAAGAAAAATGAATCTAGCTGGAAGGCAAGTTAGATTGGGTCTGTATGGCCAAAATAAGTATTGGTCAACTCACATAACTTTAAAAAATCCCATAAATCATTTAAATGATTTAATTCATTGGATAAATATTCTTTATCAGAGATGGGAAGATAAGTTTCCTGTGATTAAATTTGCTGTGAGGCTCTCACTCTTGAGAGAAGATTTTCAGCAAGAGTTGCTCCCGAGTTGGCAAAAACATGAGGCTATACAGAAAGCAATGGATTTAGTGAATAATAAGTTTGGGATCTTTACTTTACATCCAGCAGCAGTTCCTCCTAAGAATGAGCTGATTTATCCAGAAGTAACTGGTTTTCTAGGAGATAAGATTTACCAGCTTGGAGAGGAAACCTAGTCTTAAATGATATAATTTTAATATGCAAAATAAAGAGTTAGCTAGCATTTTTAATCAGGTAAAAGAAGAGATATTGGCTTATGAGGATATGTTTGTGTCACAAAAGGCAAACACCACTAAGCCCCAATACCATCTTTGGTCACAAAAAAATGTGGAAATAGCTGGAAGAAAAAGAAATAAAGTATATTTTGCAGGGGTAATCCAGCAAAAACATTTCGTTGGATTCTACTTTATGCCAATATATGCAGATCCTAAAAAGTTTAAAAAATTATTCTCACCAATTCTTCTATCTCTACTAAAGGGTAAAAGCTGCTTTCACTTAACCAAGATGACCCCAGAATTAAAAAGTGAAATCAAACTAGCTTTGAAGTTAGGTTTTGATGAATATCAAAACAATAAATGGGTATAGAGATAAATTAGAATACGCTCCTGACACTGTAAAACAGTTCTAGATACTTAGAATATCTAATAATTCTTTGCTTGATTTGTGAGGATTCTGATCATCGTAGGTATACGCTTGCCAACCCCTTTTTTCTGCAGCTTGAGTATTATGCAAAAGATTGTCAATAAATAAAATTTCTTCTGGTTTCACTCCTGACTTTTCCTCAGCGATTTCAAAAATTTGATCGTCTGGTTTTTTAGATCCAACCAAGCTTGAGTCAATAATTACGTCCCAATCAATATCGGGGAATAATTCATTTTTTTTAATTAAATCAAGCATTCGAGGGTACATGTTAGTTAATAGTCCTGCTTTATAATTTTTCTTAGCTAAATTTATCGCTGGCCAGATAGATGGGTTTTGCTCGAATCTATTGACAAAATCTTCTAACATAGAATATCCATTGGGAAATTTTAAGCCAGTTTCATTTTCAAACTCAGGAATGATCGTATCGATATCAAAACCCACACAGAGCTTTCTCCTATATTTTTTCCAAATTGAATCAAAGGCTTTTTCAGTTTTTATATTTACTCCTAAATCTTTTTTCATCTCAGTCCATTTATTGTTGTTTGTAAAATCAACAATTAAAACCCCACCGACATCAAAGTACACAAATTTAATTTTATTCATAATCTAACTAATTCTAACAGAAAAAATCTTGATTCATTTTACTGCTATAATTTTAGTATATGGATACTATCCCAGTTAATATTAAAGAGATCAGAAACTTTATTATTCAAGAAATTAAAAATTCAAGTAAGTGTCATCCTTGGTTCTGGGATGAGCACGTGGCAGTCGTGGAAAAAATTGCTTTAAAAATACTAGAGACACAAGCTCAGGCAAACAAAGAAATAGTTTTATTAAGTGTCTGGTTTCATGACTTAGGTAGAGCCTATGGGCATAACAAGGATCATGATGTTTGGGGAGCAGAATTTGCTAAAAAATATTTAACAGAAAAAGGATTTGAAGCAGAGATTGTGATGGGAGTTTACAATGCCTGCTTATCTCATCGGGTGACAGAGGTAAAACCAGAATCTGTTGAAGCTAAAATTTTGGCTACAGCTGATGCAATGAGTCACTTTGAGGAGGGTTTCTATTTAAGGATCTTCTTCGCTTGGAGTAAGAGAATGTCCAATTATCAGGAAATGAAAAATAAATTGATGAAGAAGATTGAGAGAGATTATCACCAAAAAATATTTTTTGACGAGTCAAAAGAGGCAATCAGGCCCATGTATGAAGCTTGGAAGATAGTGTTAATAACAAAAAATCCCGCCTGAAGCGGGACATTTTGATTTAATCTAATGCTGGTGCATTATAGACCGAACCTGAGAATTGATATCATCTTAACAGAATTTTTAATCTAAAACAATCTTAAAATTTTAAAAATGTGGAGGTGAGGAGAATCGAACTCCCAGATCAAATTTCTCAGGTTTAGTCCGGCAACCAGCACCACCCCCGACATTAGTAGAAAGTTTAACAAATAGATATTAAGAAATAATTAAATATTTTTGATATATAAATATATTTATTGTATTTACTAATTTGCTTATCTAATGCACAATGAAACTATGGATGAAAAAGGAAAGCCCGGCTTATATAGTGAAGAAGTTGGAAAAGAAGTTGATGTCACAGATGCTTCTGCTGAAGAAATAAAAAGATTCACAAGAGAGGCTGGAGTAGACGTAACCATATCAAGAAAAAAAGGAAAAATCTTTGCTCGAATAGTAAGATTTTTTGTAAAGCCAAAATAAATCTTGATCCATTTTACTGATATAATTTTGATTCATGATTCAAGCAATAAGAAAAGCGTTTTCTTCGCCATTATTTTTAATGGTATTAGCAGCCATAACTGGAGCTTCAACACCAGTCGCTGCTAAGTATGCCCTGGAAGCCTTCCAGCCTTTTACCATAGTAGCTCTCAGATTTTTCTTTGCCTCATTATTTCTTTTACCACTCATCCTCAGATCAAAAGAGTTAAGTTTAGATAAATTTAAGAAACTATTTTTTGTATCAGTCATTGGTTCAATCAATCCAATTTTATTATTTATTGCTCTTCAATTCACACAAGCATCATTCTCACCACTAATTTATGCAGGTGTCCCTGCCATGACAGCAGCTTATATGATTCTCGTGCAGAAACATCAAATTAACAGTAGAAAGTTAATGGGAATAGCCTTGGGATTTTTAGGAGTAGGAACTATTGTTGTTTTACCATTATTAGAAAATGCTGATAACATATCTGCTTTTGGAAATACAATTATATTTTTGGCTTCAATTGCATTCTTGTCTTATGGTTTGCTGAGCAAGAAAAAACAAAAAGAATTAAATGTCTCCCCGTTGGCTCTAACTTTTTATTTTAGTTTGGTATCTCTTCTGCTTAGTTTGCCTTTTATGGGCTATGAGTTGTTGTCTTTAGGATTTTCAGCTCAAATCAGCATAGTTCATATACTAAGCACTGTTTACATCGGCTTAGTAGGTACAGGTGTCTTCTATCTGGCTTATCAATATGCGCTCAAGCATGGTTCAGCAGTCAACGCTTCTTTATTTACTTATCTGCAACCAATTTTTGGAATTAGCTTAGCAGCTTTGATATTAGGTGAAAAAATAACCCTGCCTTTTGTTATAGGTGGAGCAGTGGCAATTATTGGAGCTCAACTTGCCTCTTCTAAGAAATAAAACTAAAAGATAATTTTTTTAATCTCTTCAAAATTTTGCACAGTATGATTTGGATTGCTTGTTTGTAGTTTTTTTAAATCATAAAATAAGCTGTGGTCTTGAGGATGGAATAAAATAGTTTTAGCTCCCGCAGAACTACCCATCAGCACATCACTTTTACTGTCCCCAACAACGATTGACTCTGGAGTACTGATATTTAGCCTCTTACATGTAGTTACCACTGCTTCTGGATCTGGTTTGGGATTAACCACATCTTCAAATCCAATTACTGAATCAAAATATTCATTTATTTTTAATTGCTTTAGCATTTTGTCTACGTACCATCTGTAAGCAAAACTAACTATTCCCAATTTGATTTGTTTTTTTTGGGCTAATTTGAGAACGTCAATGACTCCATTAAATAACTGGGCTTCATCAAAGTACTTATTAATTCCAGCAATGTATAGGTCTGTAAACTCATCTGTCTTCTGAGGCATATTTAAATTTTTGCAGATATGATCTTGTGTTTTGCCAAAACATTCATCAACTATTTTCTTGTCAGAAAAATTAATGCCAAAGCTTTTAAGCGTCCCGTCATAAGCTTTTATGTACAGAGGTAAGGTATCGGCTAGGGTGCCATCAAAATCAAATAGGATCGCTTTTATCATGTTTGTATTTTAGCAGATAGGGAATAAAGTGTGCTTAAGACAACTCTACTACTTCGGCAATTATCAGTAGCACTACTCCTAAGCCAGTGACTAAATATCCCCATTTATTACGTCGAGTAATTTTTTTGTGTTCCCCAAAAACAAATAGCCCGATTAAAGTAACAAATATTACTGTTAGCATTTTTGCTAAAGGCTTGTAGATCACCAGCGGTGCAGTTGTTAGAGCTGACAATGTCGCAAAATAAGAGATGCTAATTAAGATCGCATTCCCGATAGTAACCCCATAAAGTTGCTTGGTAAAAGGAAATTTGGCCTTACTAATCTTGGCTGCTATTAAAGTAATGGCAGCAGCAGATAATCTTTGGTAAACAGCTGCTTGAAGAATCATCTCAGAGCTAATATTTAGTTTTATTAGGAATTCCAAGGCAGCATGGAAAATAAAAAACTGAGCCATGCTCCACAGCCAAACACTTGATGTTTTACCACTCTCACCCTTATTTTTTTGGAGCAAATAAATAGAGACTGGCAATAGAGATAAGGCAATAACCTTGAGAGTACCTTCAATTGAGTGCAGATTAAGCAAACTCCCTTCACCTAAAAAGAAAAACCCCAGCAGCATCGGAAATGCCAAGCTATATTTCGACACCAAGGAAGTTTTAGACAATGAAATATTCATTGCATTGATCTTGCCCACAGTCCCCAAACCATGAAGGATTCCAATCCCTAGAAAAGAAAGTGTGTAAGTATTTATCGTCAAAGGAGTTTTAGAAATGATTGCAATCAACAGAAAAATTAAAAATGCAGCTGTAAACTCTAAGCTTAAGACTGCCATATTATCAAACTTGTTGAGTGATTTTTTGCGAATCCCGTCTTTAATGGAGAAAGAAATTACAAAAATTATTAAGTAAATAATCCAGTGCATCTTATTCTTTTTCTTTGAGTAGCTTAGTGATATCCCAGATTTGCAAGCAAGGAGCATTGTCTGGGCGACAGTATTCTTGGAGTAGATCTTCTGCTGGTACTTTCATTTCTAGGCGATGGCTATTCACAACTAGTAAGATTTGGTCAAAGCTGAGTGCTTTTTCCTCAAACTTCTCTGTGACACCTCTGACTGGGAATCCCACTCCCTCCACATAGATATTATCTACATTTTGACGGTGGAAATACATTAAGATTCCATCGGGGAGAGTACCAAACGAGCCCTCAGTTGCAACAGCCACAGTTTTGTTTTTAGATTGTTCTTTAATGTAGTCCACACTTTCTTTAATCCCATACCCAGATGACCATTCATAGAGATACTGTTCCTTGTCTGAGCTAACAAAGGGTGTCTTAGCGACATCAGTTAGAGAGAAATAAATAAATCTGCTAGAGGCTAAACCAATGCAGAGAACAAGTATTCCTCCTAAGATTTTTTGCAGCAACTTTTTTTCAAATAGTTCTTGGATCATTAGCGCAGCGGAAATAGTTAGGAATATGCTGGCAGGGAATAAATAGCGTGGATAAACTACTTTTCCCAGGAGTGCAATTGGGCCGGCAAAAATAATAGCTGAGAGCAGTAAGACATGTTGAATTCGTCTTTTCTTTAAGTCTGGTATGAACTGCCCCACTATATTTAATAGTAAAACGGGCCAAGTTAAATAAGCTCCAAAATAGCTAATATAGTTAGGAATGCTAATAATAGTATTTTGCCATTTTCCTTGAAGAACTACTTCTTGCCATGGGTAGAGAAAGTCACTTCCTCTAGAAAATATTTGTGAAAAAACAGGATGAAGCCTGAGGCTAAAAAATATGGCTAATCCACCAACAGTCGCTATTCCAATCCGAATAATTTGTTTTACTTTATGATTAATTTTTGTTTGTTTTATCCAGGGATAAATAAATAAACTGGGGATAAGCAGGACAGCTGGTAATTTACTCCAGAGTGACAGTCCAAAAAATAAAGCAGTTAATCCCACCCAAAGTTTTTTTTGTTTATGATTGACTATCTGCACTACTCCAATAGCTGTCAGTGTCATTCCTAATCCAAGTAGTCCGTCAGTGAGAGCCATGCGATGATGAAAAAACCAAAAGGGAAGAATACTACACAAAATCATGACTAACCAGGTAGTCTGTTTTTTTCCACCCAGTAGTTTAGTTAAGTAACCTAGGCTTAAGATTTGGCCTAATCCAATCAGCACAGCTACCAATCTAGCGGCTAGTAACTGGTTGGAAAGTAAAAATTGAGTCGGTACCATCAGCCACATCAGGAGTGGTGTTTTACCATCATTCATAGGGAAGAACAGATACTGTTGCCAGTCATCAATGATTAGTTGAGTCCATCTAATATAGATAGCTTCATCTGCAAATACTGGCAGAAGGGTCAGTTGATAGAGATGAGTTATTAGGTAAAAAACAATGATTAGGGCTGGAGTGAACCAAGGTATAAATTTTTTCACTACTATATTGTAGCCTAGCTGCCTCTACTCGCCAACTTGCGATGAGTAAAATGAATAATCCAGAATAAAATAAACGGCATCCAAGTGATCAACAGCTGTTGCCATTGAACATTTCCTTCATAATTTCCCTTCCAGATGTAAGGGAGATAGCGCAGCATCGAGCTAATTGATAAAACTAGTAAGCTTGTTTTCCAAGCCTGCCATTTTTTACCAATTAATGGCAACCAAACTAGAGACCAAATTAGGTACCAAGGCAGGAACTGCTTTGACCTAGGTGTTAGAAGTGGTAAAAACAGCAAAACCGAAGTTAAGAAAGGCCAGTTAGTTAAAATAAATTTATTTAGTTTTGGCCAAATATTTCTCCAGGGCAAGACTAAAGCTAACCAAACTGGAAGTAGCGCTAGAGTGGCCAATTTAACTGATGCCGAGAATAGCAGTAATGCTAGTGAGACAAAGATTTTCTTATTAGTTTTCTTTCCAGATACCACCAGCATTGCTACTAGAGCTGGTGCCATCATCCACAGATCATTATGAGCATTACTAACTACTTCAATTAATAAAAGCGGGTTAAAAAGTAAGCCTAATAGCCAAATATTTTGCTTTTTAATATTTTTTATCATCGAGAAACTTAGGAGGCCCAAGCTTAAGAAACTAAATAGTCTAAACACCAACCAGGTGATGGAGAACTTTCCTCCCCCCAAGGCGTATGGTAAAAGAGACAATCCTGTCCAGCCATAGAAATATGGGGCTGGAGTATGAGTGTTATGCATAAATCTAGTCCAGTTATCTGTGGCAAAGTCTAAGGCTGTCTGAAGATGAGGGTTAGCTTGATAAACAACCACCATTTTGGCATTAAAAATATAGTTAAAGACATCATGAGAAAGAGCATTGTTAGAGAAAATTAAAGGACTCGTAATTAACAATGGCAACCACCAAGATAATTTTTTATTTTTAGGCCATGATTTAAGTACTAGAAAATAATTCGTGAATATCAAGCCTATTAAAGCTAGATAACTGTAGGTCAGGAGTTGCCTGTTATTAAAAAAAGCTTCCCACATCCAATTTTGAAACTTCCAGTAAGGAGACCAGCTAGTTAAAACTAGATTAGGAGCAGTGAGTGAATAAGAAAAAACTGTGTAGACAGTTAAAAGTAAAAAGTAGGCCAATAGATATCGATTGAGTTTATTGCTGAAAAAATCAGACATCTTTTTTGTATTTACCTTTGAAATCAGCAATTCTAATTCGGATGATATCTTTGAGCATCCGGAGCGAATCTTTAATTGGGTCGACCCGGTCTGTTTCATGGTGATGCCACTCAATTGGGACTTCGCTTATTTTTAAGCCATTCTTTTTAGCAATAAATAATAGCTCTACATCAAAAGCACCGGTGAAGGCATCACCTCGTTGCTCTTGTTGCCCATAGACATGAAGTTGGTTAAAGAGAAGTTCAGTTGCATGATCTGAGAATAGTTTGAAACCACATTGAGTATCTAGAATACCAGGGATGGCTAAAATTTGAACTAAAGCATTAAAGCCTCTGCCCATCAGGTGTCGATACCAAGGCTCTTCATCTCTAACTGAGCCGACCATCTCTCTTGAGCCAATTACGACTTCATGATTCTGTTTTGCTCTTAACCAAAGTTTCTCAATTTCAGCTAGCGGTGTAGATTGATCAAAGTCTGTAAATAATCGCCACTGGCCTTTGGCAGCTAGCATTCCAGATTTAACAGTCGGTCCCTTGCCAGCGTGAATATTTTCTAAAACATTTACTTGTGGGTGCTTTTTCGCAAATTGGTGAAGCTTTTTAAGCGTGCCATCTTCAGATCCATCATCTGTAAGAATTACTTCCCAGGTGTAGTTTTGCTTTTTAAGGTAATTAACTACATTCTCAAGAACATTATTCTTTAGATTTTCCATCTCGTTGTAAGAGGGGATGACTACAGATAGGTAAGGTTTGGTAGACATTGTTGTAGTATAGAAAAAACTGGGGCGCAGCTCCAGCGGAGTTATCTATCCTCTCTGGTACTAAAGAATGTTATTTCTGGTCCATTTGGAATATTAATAGTTTTCTTGGGTTCTTTATCTGGAAAAACTACTATTTCATAAACTGGTGAGCTAGAAATATCTTCTACCAGTTGTTCCTCAGTAATGACTACCAAAGTTTCTGCTTCGCCACGATGAGCTCTTTTTAGAGGTGGCCGATCAGTGGTAGTTAAAAAGTACCGATAATTTTGACCATCTAGATCACCTGAGCCCGCAAATAGAACTAAATTATATTTTTCATCAGGTTTTATCTCCTCATAAATACTATTAGCGACAGCTTCCATATCGCCGATGGTCCAGCCCAAACTATTAAGTGGTAAGTTGTTAAAATTAAACCATAGGAAATAACTTAGAAAAGCCCCGCTAGCTATTTGGCCAATTAGTTTCCCTTTAGTGATTAGAAAACCAATCACTATTCCATAGATCCAGAATGTAGCTGGGAATAGATAGGCAATATAGTGATCAAAGATAGTGTGTTCATATAGGGAAGTGCCGATAATTCCAGTGAAGAGATAAGCAGATATGACTATCCAACCAGACCAGTATTTATTTTTTTTATTTTTTATTAATAACCAGCTCAGGATAGCAAGGACAGAAGCTAATAAAATTGTATTTAAGAGTCGTTCTTGACCAATTGAGATCTCAAACAGAATGTGCATGCCTCGTCCGTGAGTTTCAGCAATAGTTTCTAAAATTTTATTAAAGAAACTGACGTCAGTGGCAGTCTTGAAGTTTTCTTCTTTGGAAAGCAGCTTATAGAAAGCATTCGCATTTAGCCACTCATGTTTGGAGTCAAATAAAACCAATGGGGTAAATGAGAGAAGAAGCAAAAATACTCCAGCAGCAGTGGCCTTGAGTTGAAGAGCTAATTTCTTTGATTTTTTCTTTATCTGCAAATTTTCATACAAACTAACTAGCCAGACTATTCCAGCTCCTCCAGCTGAGAGCAGAGTCAGATAATGAAGTTGCATTAGTACTGCAAAACTTAAGATAACCCCCACCCAGTACCAAGAGTTTTTTTGCCAGGCCTTGTAGGTAAAATAGATCATCAATGCTGATACTAATGGTGCTGGATTTGGATTCCAACTAAAACGAGTGTAAGTGATGACAGTTCCAGTTAGGGTAAAGAATAGAGTTGCTATTAAAGCAGCTTTCTCACCAATTAAATCTTTTCCTAATCTATACATTAGCCAGACTGTGACAATTCCTAGTATTGCTACCCCATAAACCGGACCCATTGGACTAGGATAGCTCAGCCATAAAAATGGCAGCATAAAGTAGTAATAGAGTGGACCTAAGTACATGTTGCCAACGCTAGTCACTGGTCCAATAAACACTAAATCTTTTTCGGTAAAAATTTGAGAGACGATCATTGCATCTCGGCCCTGATCTCCTTGAAATGAAAGAGAATCCTCAAGGTTATATAAACGCAGAAAAGCTGCTGTAGAAATCAAAACTACTAATAAAATTTGTGACCAAGAGAGGCGTTTTAAAACCTTTATCATTAAGATAGCCAGTTATTTCTTTTTTTTCCAGATAAAAGCGTTGTAAGCAAAGAAGTTCCAGAACAGTCCCAATAAGATGCCGATCATGACATAAAGGGTGCCAGTGTCAAAATTCATATTTATAACTGGGATCATGAATAGATCAAAAATACCCCAGACTTTTTCACCAACTGTAGCCACAATTAGCTGGATTAAGATTGAGCCAGCTGAAGTAATATTAAACTGCAGAAACTTAAATGGCGCTTGAGCTAAAGTTATCTTGCGGTCAGCAAATGTCCACAGATTATTCAAGGCAAAATTAGATAGAATGGCAATCTCAATACTTAGAAAAGTAGTCAGAGTAAAGCTAGTTAAAAACAACCAGCTAAAATCTGGCAATAAAGCTCTAAATAATTGAAGAGTAATCAGTTGGACTAGGGTTCCTAGCCCTCCGACTATTAAAAATTTGAATATGCGGTGGTTGAGGATTGATTTTATTTTCATCTTTATAATATATGATAGCGCATTTTTAATGTATTCGGGGCCGATCTTCGATTTACCAAAAGTTCTATCTCTAAACTTGTATGGGACCTCACTTATTTTGAGTCCTTTTAGTCTAGATTTATGTAAGAATCCAATTTGAAAAGTATAGCCAGCAAATTTCTCGGAGTTCATTTCTGGAGAGACCAGTTCATAGGCTTTTTTTGTAATAGCTCGGTAGCCGCCAGTCCAATCACGAATAGAAAAATCAGTTAGAATAATTCTGGTAACAATATTTCCCACTTGACTCAGCACTTTACGGTGAAAACCCCAATCATCAGGAATACCTCCGCCAGGAATATAACGTGACCCGAGGACTAAGTCGTCCCCCTGATCGATTCTGTCTAAAAATAGCGGAATTTTAGTCTCATCATGAGAAAGATCGGCGTCAAATTCAAAAACCACATCAGCTTTAAGATCACCAAAGGCTTTCTCCATTCCCTTTAAGTAAGCAGCTCCTAAGCCAGCTTTTTGTTTGTTGATTAAAAGATGAAGTTTTGACGAATACTTCTTTTTTTTCTGTAATTTTCTGACCAAGTCATATGTTTTGTCTGGAGAAGAGTCATCTACAACAAGAATATTCATTTCCCAGCTATTTATTTTGGCGAAGACATCAAATATTGCTGAGACAGTTATTTCAATATTATCTTTTTCATTGTAAGTGGGGATAATAACAATCGCTTTTTTCATTTGCTATTTCTTGCTTTCCATCTCCAATTCAGCCTCCACCATAAGGGTAACTAACTCTTCAAAAGTGACAGAAGTTTTCCAACCCAGTTTTTCCTGGGTTCTTTTTGGATCTGCAATCAGCTGATCAACTTCAGCGGGTCTATCAAAAGCTGGGTTGTGTTTGTAAATTGATTCCCAATTATCGATGCCGGCAGCTTTACATGAAAGTTGTAAGAACTCTCTTACTGAGTGAGTTTCACCAGTTCCAACCACAAAGTCTTCTGGGTTATCTTGCTGAAGCATCAGCCACATGGCTTCGACATAGTCTTTAGCATAGCCCCAGTCTCGTTCAGCATCCAGGTTTCCTAATTCTATAAACTCTTGTTTACCAAGTTTAATTCGAGCTACTGCATTAGCAATTTTACGAGTCACAAATTCTAGTCCTCGGCGGGGGGATTCATGGTTGAAAAGAATTCCAGAGACAGCAAACATGTCGTAGGATTCTCGGTAGTTAACAGTAATCCAGTGCCCATAAACTTTAGCCACCCCGTAAGGTGATCGGGGATAGAAAGGAGTGTTTTCATCTTGTGGAGTTTGGCGGACCTTACCGAACATTTCTGAGGAGCTAGCTTGGTAAAATTTAGCGGAAGGACAAGCTAGTCGAATGGCTTCCAAAACTCTAGTTACTCCAATAGCAGTGAAATCTCCAGTCAATACTGGCTGTTCCCAGCTAGCTTGGACAAAGGATTGTGCAGCTAAATTATAAACTTCGTCAGGCTGAATCTTTTTAATTGGGTAGGTAAGGGAGTGTTGATCCATCAGATCACCAGAGATTAGCTCTAGGTTGGGATGGTGGATGATGTGTTCAATTCGAGCGAAATTTTGAGTGCTGGTCCTTCTAGTTAAACCATAAACTTGGTAGTCCTTTTCTAAAAGTAACTCTGCTAAGTACGAGCCATCTTGGCCAGTAATACCGGTAATGAAAGCTTTTTTCATGATTGTGATCTCCAATATAATAATATTCTTTTTAATGTTTCTTCAATTTTTATTTCAGGTTGCCAACCTAAGTCTTTGATTTTTGCAGGATTTGCAATTGCTGTTGGCACATCAGATGGTCTCATTCTTGCTTGATCAATTTCAACCTCAATTTTAACCTCAGCAAATCCAAGCATTAGATTCAGGACTTCCTGAATTTGATGTCCATGACCAGTGCCAATGTTATAAACCTGACCAGCAATGCCCTTTTCCATTAAGAGCATATATGCTTTTACCATATCTTTAACGTCGGTAAAATCACGGCTAGCGGTTAGGTTACCAACTTGAAGAATTTGTTGTTGGTTTTTTTCAATAGCTGATATCTGTTGAGCAAAAGCAGCCACCGCAAAATCTGGAGTTTGTCTTTCTCCAATATGATTGAAAGGTCTAGCTCTGATGATATCCATCCCAAAGCTTTGGTAGTAGGAGTAGGCTAATAAATCTTGCATTGCTTTAGAAACAGCGTAAGGACTGGCTGGTCCTAAGGGGTAAGTTTCTGTGATTGATTGAGGGCTATGTCCATCATAAGACTTAGTTAGATCGTATGACATGGCACTGCCAATAACTAGTAAGCGTGAGTCAGGAGAGAATTTTTTAACAGCCTCAAGAATATTAAGCTGGAGTTGAGTGTTATTATCTAGAACTTTTTTAGTATTATTAAAGCTTTTCCCAACAGCAGCTAGCGAAGCTAGATGATAGATTTGATTTGGTTTTATTTTCTCTATTAAAGCAAATGTTTTCTCTTGATCAGTTAAGTCTAGTTGATGAATTTGTGATGAAGGTAACAGTTGGTGAACGAACCCTGGCTTGTCAGAGTAGCTAGTAACATGGATGTTTTTTTGACCCAACTCAGCTAGTTTTTCCACTAAGTGTGAGCCCACAAATCCTGTTCCTCCGGTGATAAGAATTGTGGGTTGATCCATGTTTACTTTCTACCAATACCTAAGTAAGTGTAGTTGTTATTTATAAGAATGCTGGGTTCAAATTGATTCCGACCATCGATAAAGAACTGTTGCTTATCAAGTTTTGTTTTAGAAAAGTCAAAGGAAACAATCTCTGGCCACTCGATTACTGCGATGATAACATCAGCCTCAGCAACTGCTTCTACAACACTTTCTTTCTGGGAGAAATTAGTTGAATCTCCCCTCCATTTTGCCATGGGATCGAACCCAGTTACTTCTGCACCATTTTGTTGAAGGTGATTGATAATAGCAATGCTGGGAGCTTCGCGAGTATCATCTGTATTAGGTTTAAAGGATAATCCGAGTATGGCTACTTTCTTGTTTTTCCAGCCACCAACTTTTTTGCCTAATTTCTCCATTAGATATGGGGTTCGAGCTTGATTTAAGTCATGAACTTTATTCATCAGGTTGTCTGATTCACCCACTGCTCTAGAGTAGGCAGCTAGTTCACTAACATCTTTAGGAAAACAAGAGCCACCATAGCCAAAGCCTGGATACCAATAGTGATCTCCGATTCTGGAGTCTTCACCAATGCCAGCAATAACCTCTTGAATGTCAGCTCCATTTTTTTCACATAAGTCTGCCACTTGGTTAATAAAAGTAATTCGAGTTGCAAGATAGGTATTGGCGGCATACTTAGACATTTGAGCTGACTCTGGTTTCATGACAATTATCCTATCGGATAGAGGGCGGTGAAGCTGGGCTAATTTGTCAGCCGCTTTCTTATTCGTAGAGCCAATAACCACTCTGGAAGGATGAAGTGTGTCTTCAACTGCAGTTCCTTCTCTTAAAAATTCAGGAACGGAAGCAGTGGTAAAAGAAACTTTAGCTTTTTGTTTGAGAATTTTTTCTATTTTTTTATTTGTTCCAGGAGGAACAGTGCTTTTAATAACTACAATGGCGTCTTCTTTTAAGTAAGGAGCCATGCTCTCTGCTGTAGCCAGGACATATTTAAGATCAGCCTGACCATCGGCAGCTGATGGTGTCCCGACCATAATCAAAATAATTTCAGCGTCGGTGATGGCCTCTTGGTATGAGGTGGTAAAAGTCAGGTTGCCACTTACAAGGGTTTTATTAAGGAGTTCGTTGAGTCCTGGCTCAAAGAAAGGAACTTGGCCTTTAGATAGAGAAGCAACTTTATTCTCATCAATATCTAATCCAGCCACTTCATGACCATGAGAAGCAAAAACAGCAGTTGTCACTACCCCCACAAAACCAGTCCCAATACAAGCAATTTTCATTTTAGACCCTTAATTTTAGAATAAAATTTAGCTGGTATAAAAGGTGCTGTGCGCATTGTCTAATAATATCACAGCTAAGGTGATAAAATTATGTTTAATATGAAGATAAACATCATCACTATTTTTCCAGCCATGTTTGAGTCTGTTTTTGCGCAGAGCATTCTTAAACGAGCCCAAGAATCAGCTAGCGTAGAGATAAAAGTACACAATTTAAGAGATTGGGCTTTGGATAAACACAAGATGGTGGATGATCGTCCTTTTGGAGGTGGTCCGGGGATGGTTTTGAAAGTAGATGTGTTGTGCCACGCCATTACTGATTTAAAAGAGAAAAATAAGAATTCAAAAGTGATTTTACTGAGTCCTCAAGGTGAGAAATATTCTCAACAAAAAGCAGAGCAGTTTTCGAAAAAGGAAAGCTTAATATTAATAGCGGGTCATTATGAGGGTTTTGATGAACGAATTCGAGATTATGTAGACCTAGAATTATCAATTGGTGACTATGTGCTGACTGGTGGAGAAATTCCAGCCATGGTTATTGCAGATAGTGTAATTCGTCTTTTACCTGGAGTTTTAGGTGATGAGAACTCTGCTCCGACAGATTCATTTAGCGCTGGCTCTAGCTTGCTAGGTCATCCCCAGTACACTCGGCCAGAGGAATTTGATGGAAAAAAAGTACCCGCAGTTTTAAAATCTGGAGATCACGGGGAAATAAAAAAATGGAGAGAGCAAAAAGCTAGGAAAAAAACTCAGGAGAAAAGACCTGATTTAAGCTAACTGTTTCTTAATGTCTTCTAGGGCTTCATCTATAGTCATTAGCTTAATCCCCAGTTCTGCTTGCACTTTTTGATTGCTCATCTTTAGACTTTTTTGATAAGGTCTCTCTGTTGTTTTCAGGTACTCTTCCAAGCTTCCTTCTTTAACAGTCTTTGGATCAAAGCCAAAAGTAACCGCTATTTTTTTAGCTAATTCAAATGGAGAAAGTGAAGATGAGTTGTGAAGGTGAAAAATTCCTTGAGGTTTTTTTTCGATCATAAGCTCAATAGCTCTCGCCATATCATCAATATAAGTTGGAGTAATAGTCATGTCAGCAAACTGAGGGTAAAGAGTTCCTGTGGCTAGTCCTTGTTTAGTTTTAGCTACAGTATCTGGCTTAGCCGCAAATTCAGCTCTGAATGGATAACCAATTCTAGCGATGGCATAATTTTCCAAAGTTTTTTCAATTACTTCCTCTGCCCAAGCTTTAGTTTGTCCGTACCATTCAATTGGGTTGCGCAGATCAGTCTCAGCATAAGACTCTTCTTTGTCACCAGCAAAAACAAAATCGGTTGAGATGTTAATTAGATAAATATCATTTTCTTTACAAACCTCTGCGATATTTTTTGTACCAGTCACATTTACTCTATAGCAAATTCCATCTTTATCATCTGTTTGAGCAAAAGCCCCATTAACATCAGTAAAAGCTGCCAGGTGGATCATGACTTGAGCAGGATGTTTTTTAACAAAGTTTCCAATTTTAGCTTTATCTGTAATATCTACTCCGGTAGTGAGGTCCATGTTAAAGAACTCATACTTATCCTCAAGCATCTCAGCAATGCGTGAACCTACTAAGCCAGTCAAACCAGTAGTTAAAATTGGTGTTTTTTGCATAAAGTCACTCCTTAGAATTTTTGTGGAAATTTTTCTCTTAAACTAATTGTGTCTAAGTCTCGTTGAGAAATAATCATTTCTTCTTTGGGTACTGGCCAAGTCATATTCAGATCGGGGTCAAATAATGAAATAGCCATATCCCCAGCTTGATTACGGTCTTTATAGAGCCGATCAACTGCATATGAATAAAGAGCTGGTCCCTCGATCACATAGAAAGAATTGGCGATCCCTTGTGTAACATAAATACTGCCAAAATTAGCATCTGGACCATCACCCAATTTGATAGTCACTACCTGTCCAAAAGTCTCTGACTCTGGTCTGATATCAGCTAAAGCGCATAAAGCAACTCCGTGAGTGACTGTAACTAGTTTATTCCATCCCTCAGCATGAAAACCACGGATAGAATTAGTCTCAGACAAACTAAGATTGAGTTGGGCAATTTGAAATTTTTCTCCGGTGACCTCTTCTACTTCTGGAATTCTGCCAGTTTCAGTGAAGAAACCACGCTCATCTCTAAAAACTTTTAAAGGCATGTAGTAGAGACCTTTGAGAGGAGTTTTAAAGAAAATATCAGTCGCTTTTTCTGCTTGATTGGGGTTGTAGCTAATTGGAGTCATAATTCTATCCTTGTTTGTAGTTAATTTTGAAAAACTCTTGAGATTTTTCCTTAAGTGGTTGCCACCATTGAGGATTATTTTTATACCAGGAGATAGTCTTAGTCAAACCTTCTTCGAGAGTAACGTCAGGTTTCCAATCTAATTTTTTATTTAATTTACTCCAATCAACACTGTAGCGTCGATCATGACCTAACCTATCTTTAACAAACTCAATCTTATCCTCAGATTCTCCCATCAGATTAATAATCATCTTCACTATTTCTAAATTAGAAATGTCCTCAGTTAATCCTCCTACTAGATAGGTTTCTGCATTCTCACCTCGGTGCAAAACAGCATCAATAGCACTGCAGTGATCTTGGACATAAAGCCAATCTCGCACATTTTTACCATCTCCATAGACAGGTATTTTTTTGCCTTCAATCAAGTTTGTAATTGCTAGAGGGAAAAGTTTTTCTGGGAAGTGATATTCACCATAGTTGTTAGAGCAGTTAGTAATGATATAGGGCAAACCAAAAGTCTCTCCGTAAGCCCTGACCAAGTGATCTGAGGCGGCCTTACTAGCAGAGTAGGGGCTACGAGGATCATAAGGGGTTTGATCATTAAACTGTTCGTCAGATTCAAGTTCAAGTGAGCCAAATACCTCATCCGTAGAGATGTGATGGAACCTTTTAACTTTATTTTTTAAGGCTGCTTCCAGTAGAACTTGGGTGCCAATAGCATTAGTTTCTAAGAATACAGCTGGTTCTAAAATTGAGCGATCGACATGAGACTCAGCCGCAAAATGAACAACTAGGTCAATGCCTGGCATGATTTCATTCACTAACTGACGATCTAAGATGTTGCCCTGGATGAATTTATAATTTGGTAAGTTTTCGACTTCTTTTAGA
The DNA here is from genome assembly GCA_018646985.1 of Minisyncoccota bacterium. GTDB lineage: Bacteria > Patescibacteriota > Microgenomatia > UBA1400 > PJMF01 > JABBGTR01. The sequence goes on along the minus strand of JABGTR010000032.1, from coordinate 20,502 downwards.
TTTTCTAAATTACCAGCATAAGTGAGTGCGTCCAAATTGACTAAATTAGTGTCCGGATATTTTTTAAGCCAATAATGAATAAAGTTGGAGCCAATAAAACCAGCTCCACCGCTGACAAGAATATTTTTATATGGAGTATTAGTTGGCATTATTTTTCTCCTCAGCCTAATTAATTCAGTTGTTTTTTAATATTGAGCTTAAATTTATCTTGGTCTCTAATTGAATAAACCCATTGCCCATCATAAAGGTATTGAGCAGGATGTTCAATCGTTCCCGAAGGGTCTTCAGGATAAATTTTTAGGCTAGTATTTATCAGCTGAATATTGTCCTTATTAGGAAGTAATTTTTTACCAGTGGCGATTAGCTCTGTTGGAGTTAAATCAGCTGCAAGGTGATCCAGATAATATTTATATAGCTGCCCGGCTAAGTCGGTATCTAGAAGTGTTTTTTTACTAGTTAATTTTTTTACTAAGGCTTGGATCACGGCCTGTTGTCGGCTTGAGCGAGCATTATCAGTATTTTGATCATTATCACCATGCCGGCTGCGGATGTATTTGAGAGCTGTCTGGCCGTCCATCTTTTGGAGGCCAGCTTCAAAAGTAATCACCTCATAGAGATTTTCGGGATCTGCTTCAGTAGTCACATCAACATCAGTCCGAGGGAATTCTTTGTCGGTAAATCCTTGCTCTACGCTAACTTCTACGCCACCTGCTAAATCAATAATCTCCGCAACCATTTCCATAGAGACAACTAAAGTGTGGTGGATTTCTATATTAGTCATCTCTGAGATAACTTCTTGGCTAAATTTTTGAGGATTTTCTGGGTAACGTTCTAAGCCATAGGTATAGAGAGCATTTATCTTTGTTTGGTAGTCTTCACTCCAGAGGTCTCTAGGCAAAGGTAGTAAAGTAATTTTCCCTGTCTCCAGATTAATGGAAGATAAGATAATACTGTCAGTTAAGGGCTTAGAGTCACCTCTAGTTTCTAGGGTATCCACTCCTAATATCAAAATATTTTTATAACTATCAGTTTCTGTAGGAGATTGTTCCCACCCAGTAGCTAGTGTTTGATGAAGATTTGGAATAGACACACCAGCTGATTTAGAAAAATTGTACAGTTTAGAGTAAGCAAAGATGCCAATACTAATGGCGGTCACTAAAAGCATGCCCAAGAAAATTAAAACTGCAAAAAAGTTAATTTTTAAAAAAATCTGTAGTTTAGATTGTGACTGACTAATTTTAGGTTGATTGTCTTTATGAGACTCCATGATTAAAATATTATCTCACAAATCAACTTTGTGTGGTTTATGATCTCTTTATTGAGTACAATAAGAAATTAATGAAGAAATTCTTAACAGTTTTGTCTTTACTAGCCATTATTACTGCTTCTTCATGGGCCCTGGTTCATCCTGAGTTTTTTAGAGCACATGATTATATTCATGCGGCGAGAGTAATCGAGATGTACCGTGCTTTAGGGGATGGGCAGCTACCAGTCCGGTGGAGTGAAAACTTTGGCTATGGCTATGGAATGCCACTTTTTGAGTTTTATGCGCCACTTCCTTATTATGTTGGCGCAGCTTTTCATTGGTTTGGACTTGAAGTCTTAACTGTAGTCAAGCTTTTATTCTTATTTTCAGCTATCTTTACCGCTTGGGGATCTTACAAATTGGGGGGGAGATTTTTCGGTCATTCTGGAGCAATTTTAACTGCAGCGGCAATCACTTTAGCTCCCTATAGAGCAGTTAATCTTTTTGTAAGGGGTGCTTTAAGTGAAGCTTGGGGAATTATGGCCATGCCTTGGGTTTTAATAGGTATTTTGCAAATAGTTAAGCGTGAGAAAAATGGTTGGAAAACTCTCACTATTTCATTAGTAGTCTTAATGCTGAGTCATAACATCATGACAATGTTGTTCGTACCACTGAGTTTGCTTTTTACAGTTCTATTCTTGGGTTACCGCAAATGGATTGTTCATCGAAACAAAAATAGTGAGTTAGAAACTTTGCTTAGGGTTAGTGGCTCTTTACTATTAGCAACTGGCTTATCAAGCTTTTATCTTTTTCCGGCTTTATTAGAAAAGAACCTCACTAAAGTAGAGAGTATCTTTTCAGGATACTTTCACTACTCTCATCACTTCCTTTATATTCGCCAGTTTTTTACTCTGAATTGGGGCTATGAAGGTTCAGCTTGGGGTCCAGATGACGGCCTTTCATTCTTTTTGGGTGCAGGACAGTTGGTTGGTTTGATAGGGTTAGGGCTATTCATCCTGAATAGAGTTTTGAAAAATAAGAAACGGAGTCGAATCTTTGCCGATAAAAAAATTACTCTCTCTGTATTATTGGGGTCAATCCTAGGTCTATCTTTGTTTATGAGTATCCTAAAGTCAAAACCTCTTTGGGATACATTACCTGGTTTACCTTATGCTCAGTTTCCATGGAGATTCTTAGGAGTGGGGATTATCTTCTTGGGTTTGTTAGTGGGGATGAGTGCTAGCTTAATTAAGCAAAGAAAATTTCGATATCTATGGTCGTTTGGTCTATTAATAGCTTTGCTATTTAATGCTCAGCTTTTTCAACCTAACGAATTTTTAACTGATGCCAATCAGTTTTATTACACTGATACTGGAATGATCCAGCGAGAGATGAGTGGCATCCTACCAGATTATATTCCAGTGCAAATGGCAGAGAGTTTAGTTCCACCAGACACGTTGGCATGGTGTAAAGATGGTTGTGATGAAGAGATAGAGGTCCTAATAGATAGAAGTCATGAGAATCTAATCAAAACTGATTTTTCAGCTGATAAGAAAGTTGAGTTTGCAGTTGCAGATTTTCCCGGTTGGGAAGTAGAAATAGATGGTTTTTCAGTAGATAAAAAAACTGGTGAAGATGGTAATATAGTCGTCGATGTTCCTCAGGGAAGTCATTTAGTGGGAGTGATTCTGTCTTCTAGCAATGTGAGGTGGTGGAGTGACTTAGTCAGTTTCTTGAGTTTAATGGTTTTTATTTATTTATCATTTGAATTAAGAAAAGAAGAGAAGGTTATCTAAACATGACTCAATTGACTTCTCAAGATACAGCTCCAGATTTAGAAGAAATATTAGATAAGGATGAGCTGCAAAGTATCAAGAAGAAAACTGTTTCAGGAGCAGTTTCTTATGTCGGCAGAACAGCTATTCTACAAGCTATAGGGCTAGTCTCATCTTTATTTTTAAGTGCATTCTTATCTCCAGAAGACTTTGGTATCTATGGGTTCGTGGTCCAGATTATTGGGCTATTAGTTTTCTTTTCTGATATTGGCTTAGCAGCGGCTCTGGTTCAAAAAAAATCTAAACCTACTCTGAAAGAGTATCGAACTGCTTTTACGGTCCAACAAATTTTATCTTGGCTAATAGTAGCCGTGGTGGGAATTATTATTTCTACAGGCATAGTCCATCAGAAAACAGGTCAGGTTGGAGTGTGGGTGTTGCTTAGTTTGGCCTTTTCTTTTCCTCTGGCAACTTTAAAAACGATTCCTTCGATAAAGTTAGAGCGAAAACTAGAGTTTTCTAAATTAGTCTTGCCCCAGATCTTTGAACAAGTTGCTTTCTACTCAATCCTAGTTTTCTTAGCTTGGAAAGGTGCAGGAGCATTGGCTTATGCTTATGCAATCATGGCTAGATCAGTGATTGGGGTAATAGTGATGAGTTTAATTCAGCCTTGGAAGATAGGTCTGACGTTAAATAAGAAAGCCCTCAAAATTTTAATTGGTTATGGTGCTAAGTTCCAGTTAGCAGACTTTCTAGCCAGGATTAAAGACCAGCTATTTTTCTTAGCTCTAGGAATGTTTTTGCCGCTTAAAGAATTTGGTTATATTCAATGGGCCAAGACTTGGTCTCAGTATCCTTACAACTTAACAGTTCAGAATATACTAGCAGTTACTTTCCCCACTTTTTCTAGATTACAGAATAATAAAGAGGCACTAAGGAAAGCGATCGAGAAGTCAATTTTCTTTATTACTTTAGCAATTTTCCCCATCTTAGTCGGAATGAGTGTCTTCATTAAGCCGCTAACAGTAGTTGTTCCTAGCTATGCTAAGTGGCAGCCAGCTATATTCAGTTTTATCTTGTTTACCATTAGTATTGGTTGGGCAGCCCTTTCTTCGCCACTAGTCAACACTCTTAACGCAATTGGGGAGATCAACAAAACTCTCAAGCTGATGATTCTATGGACAGTTCTAACCTGGATCATAACCCCGATTTCAATTTCATTTTTCGGATTTAATGGCGTTTCAGTAGCAGCCTTTGCTATCTCATTCACTTCATTCTTGCCAATTATTTATGTTAAGAAGCACGTCAACATCAATGTAATCACTAATATTTGGCCACAGTTTCTAGCGTCATTGGTTATGGGGGTAGTGGGTTGGAGTGGCTTGTCTCTTTGGAGCCAAAGTTTGAATTGGATGCTAGCTGGAATGATGGGGGTGAGTCTGCTGTACGTATTGATCGTATTGATGTTAGGATGGAAGAAAATATGGGCTGAGCTATCAAGCCTGAAAGCAAAGGTAATATGACCCTTTCTGTTATTATTTCTACCAAAGATCATGAAGCAGTTATTGAAAGAGCACTCAAATCAGTCAAATTTGCTGATGAAATCATTGTGGTTGATCTTCATAGTCAAGATAAAACCGTAGATATAGTTAAAAAATATACTGATAAAGTTTTTTCACATCAAAATTATGGCTATATTGAACCAGTTAGAAATTTTTCTATTAGTAAAACCACTGGTGACTGGATCTTAATTATTGATGCAGATGAGGAAGTCACTCCTGGTTTAAAAAAGGCAATCTCCAGTATTGTTAAGGCTAAAGATCAAGCTGATTTGCCAGACTGCTTTTACTTGCCACGAAAAAATATTATCTTCGATAAATGGATCCAAAAAACTGGCTGGTGGCCAGATTATCAGCTGAGGTTTTTTAGAAAAAATCACGTCGAGTGGTCTGATCAAATCCACAGTGTGCCAATCACCAAAGGTGAAGTTAAAGAATTTCCAGCTCAAGAAAAGTTTGTTCTCCTACATCATAATTATCAATCTGTCTCAGAATTTGTAGAGCGATTCAATCGCTATAGTTCTATTCAAGCTGGAGAGAAAAAAACCAAACAGGAGCTAACCTCTTCAGAAATAATAGAAGAATTTACCAGTTCTTTTTTACGTCGACTTTTTTCTCAAGAAGGCATAGAAGATGGTGTCCATGGAGCAAGCTTGTCTATTTTGCAGTCGGTTTCAGATGCAGTCATGAAAATGAAAGTTTGGGAAAAGCAAGGTTTCCCTCAGAAGAAGCAAAGCTTAGAGAAAACTTTGGGCTCTCTGTCTAAGTTCAAAAGAGAGCTGGCTTACTGGATGGCTGACACTCAAATCAAGCACACTAGCGGTATTAAGAAGTTGATCTGGCGATTACGAAGAAAGCTAATGATCTAGTGACTTCATCTTTCAATAGGATATAATAATTACCATGGATCATATCTCGATTATATTGGTTGATTACAATTCTCAGGAATTGACCAAAATGTGTGTTCGTTCGTTGCAGGCTTTAAAAGCTAAAAATTTTACTTATTCAGTAATCATTGTTGATAATGCTTCCCAAAAACCAGTTAAGCTACCCAAGTCTCTTCAAGATGATCATGTTCATGTCATTAGGAGTGAGTCAAATCTTGGTTTTTCTGGTGGTAATAATCTGGGTGTAACTTATGCAGCCGAACATTATGATCCAGATTATATTTGTTTGCTAAATAATGACACTACTGTTGATCCTGATTTCTTAACTCACCTTCATGACAACCTAAAAGATGAAGACTCGGGTGGAATGGTAGCTCCTAAAATTTATTTTGCTAAAGGCTATGAGTATCACAAGGAGGCTTATCCCAAATCTGAATTAGGAAATATTATCTGGTATGGCGGTGGGGCAATCGATTGGCCAAATCTAATTGCTTTCCATCGAGGAGTAGATGAAATTGATCGCGGTCAATGTGATAAAACAGTTGAAACAGATTTTTGCACCGGGTGTTGTATTTTGATTTCTAGAGAGATACTGGAGACAGTCGGCATGCTAGATGACAAGTTATTCTTATATTATGAGGATGTGGATCTAAGTGTTAGGGCTCGTAAAAAAGGTTTTAAAGTGTTGTATTGTCCTGATTCATTTATTTGGCACCACAATGCAGGATCTAGTGGTGGTTCCGGCTCAGCTTTACATACATACTATCAAACTAGGAACAGGGTCTTTATCGGTCTAAAATATGGCTCTTGGAGAGTCAAGTTGACTAGTCTTTCTTATGCATTGAGGACTCTATTGAATGGAAATCCAGTTGAGAAAAAAGCAGTTTCTCATGTTTTAAGTAGAAAAATGGGGAAGCAACCCTATGACAAAATCTAAATCCACTCGTAATCCTAGTATTACTGCGATAATTATTGCTAAGAATGAATCAGAGATGATCGTTAATTGTATTAATACTTTATCTTGGTGCGATGATGTTTTAGTTATAGACAGCGCCTCAGATGATAATACTGCTAGTTTAGCTGAGAGTGCTGGAGTGAGAGTGGTTGGTTTCTCTCATCGGAGCATGGCTAAGGCTAGGAATGAAGCTTTAAAAAAAGTTAAGACAGATTGGGTAGTTTATGTTGACGCTGATGAACGGGTAACTCCAATTTTGGCTAAAGAAATTATGGTCCAGATAGAAACATCGGCAGCAGTTGCTCTGAGTATGCCTCGCCAGAATATTCATTATGGAAAAATAATGCAGCATGGTGGTTGGGATAAAGATCCCGTAACACGAGTCTTCAATAGAAATAAGTTCGAGGAATGGTATGGAGATATCCATGAAAGCCCCAGGTTTACAGGAGAAGAGATTAGGCTAAAATCACCTCTAATTCATCTTACACATCGCAATACTCTAGACGGATTAAAAAAAACTATTTCTTGGACAGCTATTGAGGCTGATTTATTAGCTAAAGCTAATCCCAAGCCAGTTAAGATCACCACTGTTTTGCGAAAAGGAATTATGGAGTTTATTCGACGTGGAATTTTAAAACAAGGCTATCGAGATGGCACTGAAGGCTGGATTGAGTCTATTGTTCAAGGCATTAATAAAATGTTAGTTTACGTTCAGCTTTGGGAAAGACAGCGCAAGCCCTCTCTAGAAAATTCTTACAAAAAAATAGAGCAACAGATTTCAAAAATGTGGCAGGATGAATAATGAAAATCTGCATTTATTCACCCTATATTCCTAAACATACTGGCGGTGGTGAAAAATATATTTTGGATGTGGCAACTAGCTTAGCCAAAAAACATACGGTCTCGATTGCTATTCCTCAGCAGTACGCAGGTGATGCTTCGATAGTTAAAAAATATGAGCGATTCTTAAATCGTTCTTTAGATAATGTTTTTTTTGTGCCTTCGCCACTAGGATCAGCAGCTAGTTTTATCAAAAAACTTTTTTGGACTCGTCAATTTGATGTGGTCTACTATTTAACTGATGGCAGTTTGTTTTTGTCTTTAGCTAAAAAGAATATTCTTCATATTCAGTTTCCCTTGAAGATTGATAAAAGCTCAACCTTAGAGCAGTTTAAGTTGAAAAAGTGGCAAGTTAAAAATACTAACTCTGAATTTACAAAGGAAATAGTTGAATCTAGCTGGCCAGTAAAAGTAGATCTAATTCATAATCCACTAGTAGATGTGGGTGAGCTTAGTAAAGCTAGTCATTTGATAAAAAAAGAAAAAATTATTTTAAGTGTGGGTAGGTTTTTCCGTCAGTTACATAGCAAGAGACAAGATGTTTTAATAGATGTTTTTCGGAAACTAGTTACTAAATATCCCACAGAAACTAAAGGCTGGAAACTAGTCTTTATTGGCTCAGTGGAGGATAAGGAGTATCTGTCTGCGGTCAAGCGTAAGAAAAGGGGTTTGCCAGTTGAGTTTTATCATGATTTAGATAGGAAAGAGCTTTTAGATTGGTACGCTAAGGCTAGTATTTATTGGCATGCTGCTGGATTTAACGTTGACCAGGAAAAACATCCAGAAAAAGTCGAGCATTTTGGAATTAGCACCGCTGAGGCTATGTCCGCTGGCTGTGTGCCAGTAGTCCACGGTAAAGGCGGTCAGTTGGAAGTGCTGGGTGAAAAATTGATTAATCTTTTATGGAATGATGAAGACGAATGTTTAGAAAAAACTAAGCAAGTTATGAGTAGTGAGAAGTTAAGAAGTAAATACCAAGGTATTGCAAGAAAACAAGTCAAAAATTTTGATTTAAATGTTTTTGAGAAAAAATTATTTGATATGATTAATTCATGAAAAATAAACGCTTAGTTAAATTGGGTGTTTCAGTCGTAATCCCTACTTATCGTGGAAGTGTATTAATGGAGAAAAATCTGCCCTCAGTTTTAAACTCACTCCGGAATGGCGATGAGGTGATAATGGTTGATGACGGTGGTTTTAAAGAAACTCTAACCTGGTTAAAGAAAAAATTTGAGCTTGGCAGAGGTGTTAAGAAAGATGACTTCACCCTATACAAAGGTAAGTATAAAAAGGGTCAGAAGAATATTGAGATTAGCTATGTTCTAAATCATACTAATTTAAGATTTGCCGCTAATAGTAATCGGGGAGTAGAACTAGCTGTGCACCCATTAATTTTTTTAGTTAATGATGACGTTAGTGCTTACCCAGATACTGTAAAAAAATTGGTCCCTTACTTTAAAGATGAAAATGTTTTTGCTGTTGGTTGTCTAGAGTTTGATCATGAACATGGGGGAGCCAAAAGTGGTAAGAACAAGCTTTGGTTTGAGCGAGGCATGTTTATTCACTCTAAAGGAGATGATCTCAAAGCAGGTAAGACTGCTTGGGCAAGTGGCGGCAGTGCCATGTTTAGCCGAGAAAAATGGCTAGAAATTGGTGGACTTGACCTAGCTTACTATCCAGCATACTGGGAAGATATAGATCTATCTCATATGGCTCGAAAAAAAGGTTGGCAGGTTTTGTTTGAGCCACAAGCAAAAGTGGACCATAATCATGAAACTACCAACACTGATGTTTTTGGGCAAAAAAAGATGGAAGAGATGAGTTGGAGGCATGCCAATATTTTCACTTGGAAACATGCTGATCTGTGGCAAAAGATGGCCTATTTGTTATGGAAGCCATACTGGTGGTGGAAGATGGCTCGTGGGTCATGATATACTTTGATTACTTTATTTAATTAATAGAAAGAACTTATGTTTGAAGGAACTCCTATTTCCAAAGAAGCAGCAGAGGAGGCAGCAAGAGAAGCTGCTGAGAAGAACATTAATGCAGGTGGTAATCTTCTTAACGAAAGCATAGGTGCAATTACTGTTTCTGAAGGAAAAGAATTTGGTTTGTATCAGTTTCAATAAAATCTTCTCTTCCTGGTTATCTATACTATGATATTGATGAAGAAGGCAATGCAACAAATATCAATCAGAGGTAAAAGAAGTAAACAGTTGTCCTTTTTTTCGTTATAATAATCTTTGATGTCTTTTTTCAAACGCTATAGTAGTTTCTTGTTATTAGTTTTAGTTTTATTTTCCTTTGCAATTCGCTTTTTATGGTTGGATAGATCTCCTCGAGGTTTATTGATAGATGAGGCTCATTTTGGGTACATTTCTTACTCATTGTTAGAAACAGGCATGGATGAGCATGGTATTTCTTGGCCAGTTATTTTCAAAGGTTTTGGTGACCAAAAATTACCAGTTCAAGCATATTTGTTGATGCCATTTATTAAGCTAATCGGTTTAAATTCGGTTGGAGTTCGTTTGCCTTCAGTAATTTTTGGATCATTACTGGTGGCTGCTATTTACTGGCTGTTGCGAGAATTTAAGATAAAAGAAGAGCTTTCTTTATTTGGTTCATTAATAGTGGCTTTAAGCCCATGGACTTTTATGATGAGTCGTTTTGCGTATGAAGCTAACTTAGCCTTATTATTTTTTACACTTAGCTTAGTTTTTTTACATAAAGTTGCTCGGGGAAAAAGTAGTTGGTGGGGAGTCGCTTCAGCTTCACTGATGGCCCTGACTTGGTATACCTATATTGCTTTTCGTCCTGTGACCTTGTTGTTTTCTGTTGCTGTTTTGCTTTTTCTGTTTGTAAGCAAAAAAATTAAGTGGCAACGAGTTGCAGTATTTGGGGTTGTTCTGGTGGCTTTGGTAACCCCTCTTTTTCATCCACAGTTAGCAGCCAGCGGAGCAGCTAGATTTAATCAAGTTGGTATTTTAGCCGATGAGGGTGTGGTGATGGCTATTAATCAAAACAGAACTTTTTGTGATGCCAAACTACCGCGATTACTTTGTTATGGATTATGGAATAAACCACTTTATATAAGTAAAACCTTAGTCAAACGTTTTGTAGCTACTTACTCACCCCAGTTTTTATTTACTACTGGGGATGTCCAAAATCGTTACCAATCTGTTGAAAATTTTGGCCAGTTTTACTTAATTTTGCTGCCATTATTATTTCTGGGAGTGGTGGGAACTCTATTTAAAGTTGATGCTCAAAAAACTTTAAACAATGATCGACTCTTTATTTTACTAGGTTTATTAATTGCTCCAATTCCATCTATTTTATCTGGAGAGCCACAGATGGTGAGGCTTTCTCCGTTATTGCCATTTCTAGTTTTGCTAATAACTTTAGGTGTTCAAGTTGGGTGGCAGTTTCTAGCAACTCGCAACTGGCAGAGAATTATTGGTGGGGGATTAACAGCGGCAGTTATTTTATCAAGTCTCCCCTTTTTAATTAGTTTTTATACTATCCATACAGTTAAGTATGATGAAGCCTATCAATCTTACTTGCCTAAGTTATTTGAAACTATAGACTCTTATCCTGACGAAGTGTCTATTTATGTGAGGCCCTTTTTCTCTGATCCAATTATGGCTTATGCTTATTATCGTCAAATTAGTCCCAGCCATTACCAAGAGAATGTTATTTTAGGCAAGAAAGAGGACTCAGGTTTTCAGCATGCGGTTGGCCTAGATAATCTGATAGTTTCTGAAGAGCAAATGCTGAATATTGGTTGCAGAGCAGTTAAGGAAAATAAGGCAGCTTATTTTGTAACAAACGAAGACTTCAAGAGGCCACCTATTCCCTACTTATATCAAGCTGTGTCTGAGAACGGAGCAATGAACTACGCATACGTTTATGACACCGTGGCTTATGCTTCCAAGCACCCTGAGTTGTGTTTAGATTGAACTATCACTTACTGCATGTGAGCGTATAGAGTCATGGTCCCATCTTCGTGGAAGACTCGGACATGATTCCCCAGTGAAGTTGCTCCTCTGTAAAAATAAGCAATTCCTGATTTTACAGACTTAATAGCTTTATTATTAGAGTCGACTAGATCAACTCCACGGTGGAAGTTGCCTTGATAAGCGGAAGAGTAAGGGGTATTTCCATAACACTGGGTAATTCGAGGGTTATTCATTGGCCAAACAGAGTTGCCACCTCCCACAGCTTTAGTAGTAGCAGATGAGACATCATTGCAAGAGTGAGGTTCAAAATAAACACTCTTTGAAGATATGAGAGAAAATGGATCTCTGTGTCTAGAAAAATAATATGAAGCTCCAGCAAACAAGTCATCATTTTCATCTTCTGTTAGGTTAAAGTAACTGAAGTGGAGATGGGGTCCAGTCGAGAAGCCAGTGCTACCCATAAAACCAATTACTTCTCCCTCAGCTACACCTTCTTTTTTACCAGTAAATTTGGCACTCACCAGGGCCTGAAGTTCTGCTTGAGCATCAGAGAGCAATGTTTGATATCTAGCTTCATCATGTTTGGTGATGGCTAGTAAGTTTTCCTTCTCTTGCTTTTGACTGGCTAAAGTTACTCTTTGTGCCTCTAGTTTGCTTTCAATTATTTCTAGTTCTAGCTGTTTTTCTTCCTTTAGATTTTTTTGTTCATCGTAGATCAGGCGCTGAGATTCTGCACGCTGCATCGCTTCTAAAGTTTGCTTTTTAGCTAATTTTACATACTTGTATTCTGATAAAAAATTATTTAATGATTTACCTCTAAATAATAAAAATATTGGGTCAATCTGAGTTCTTTTGTATTGCTCTCCAACTCGTTCTACTAAGATGGAGCTGAGTCTATCTAGTGAGATATTCAAGCCTCCAATTCTTTCAGCTAATTCTTGGACTTCTTTTTGCAAGGCATTAATCTGGAATAAGGTTTGATCAATCTGTAACTGCTGAATAGCAATGTTGCCATTGATAATGCTAATGGTAGTATCAAGAGATTTTTTTTCTTGTTGTTTTTGACTAACTAGACTGCTGCAAGTATTGATTGTTTCCTGTAGGCAAGCTTGTCTATCTTCAGCACTATCACATGAGTTTTGGTCACAACCAACTCCGTAAATAGGATTGGGTTTAATAAAAAAAATGAAGCCGATGATTAGGGGTACAATGCTCAGGAGCCAATGACGCTGCATTCTTTTATCCATAGCTTCATTTCATCATTCTTTTTACTGCAGTGGTGCCGGCAAACCCACCCAGAAGAATAGTGATTAAGGTCCCGATGCTAAGCTGAATAGCAAATACTTCCCAAGGTATAGGTAGAATAGAAATTGTACCCAAGAATTCTTTGAGCCATGGAGTGAGGTAGAGTAAGGCAGCAAACATCACCCCCCAACCAGTGAGTGATCCTATCAGGCCGTAGATGACACCTTCAAAAAAGAAAGGTGCTTTAATAAACCAGCTACTAGCACCTAAGAAGCTCATCACTTGGATGGCTTTTTTGCGGTGAGTAACTTTCATACTGATCAAAGCAGTAATAATCAAGAAAGAAGTCAGTCCCAGTGTCACTACGGTAGCAATTCCGATATATCTAACTGAAGTAGTCCAGTTAGTAAGAGAATCAATGATATCTTGCTGAAAAACAACCTCTTCAACCGCATCTAAACCTGTTAGATCATTTTTAACTTGGACCAAAGCTGATATCTCATCTGCAGACACTTCAATACTAGCTGGCAGAATATCGGCTGTGACTAGTTCTAGTAAAAGTGGGTCATCTCTATTTTCATCTCTATAAGTAGCCAGTGCTTCTTCTTGGGTAATGAGCTGAATGTCTTTGACATATGTTTTCTGTCTCATTTTTTCACTAACTTGATTAATTTCAGCCACAGATGCATCTAGCTCAAAGAAACCAATTACTTGAGGTCTAGTTTCAAAGTAATTCAGAATTTGTTGGGTTCCTAAGATCATTAGTGAAAAAGAGTAAGCCACAAATAAAGTGACAGCGGTTATTGCCATAGCAGTAATGCTTTGGAATGGAGAGCGTCTAATATTAGTGAGGGCAGTAGTGAAAGGATTCATTTCTTCCCTTTCTTTTTAGGTTTGCTTTCTTCTAAGTCTTCAACTTTTTCCTTTGTCTTAGGAGCGTCCTTTTTAACTTTTTTTGCTGGGGTTTTCTTCTGCTTAGGCTTATCCTTTTTTTTCTCTATTTCCTCTTCCTTCTTCTTGACCCTTCTTTTCTTTGGTTGTGTATCTAATACCAGTTCACCATTTTTTAATTCTAAACGTCTAGCAGCAGCCATTTCTTCAAGGACTACCACATCATGAGTGGAGACCAAGACTGTTGTCCCCAACTGATTTATCTTTTTGAGTAAATTAATGATAGCTAGAGAGGATTCTTTATCGAGATTTCCAGTTGGTTCATCAGCAAATAAGACCGGTGGTGCTACAGCTAGGGCTCTGGCAATGCTGACTCTTTGAGCTTCTCCGCCAGATAGTTCATTAGGGAAGAGCTCAAATTTATCTTCCAATTTTACTAATTTTAATAGATCAGTCACTCTTTCTTCAATCTCATCACTAGATTTACCAGCAATTAGTAAGGGTAGAGCTACATTTTCCCAGACATTTGACTCTGGTAGTAGCCGATAATCTTGAAATACAACTCCGATTCGCCTGCGATGTAATGGGAGTAGTGAGGGTTTTACTTTTGAGAGAGGTAGATCGTCAAAAATGACCTCCCCTTCAGTAGGAGTGTGCTCTTTAGTGACCAGGCGCATTAGAGTGGTTTTACCACTGCCTGTGGGGCCAGTGATTAAAATTAATTCGCCTGAGTCAATGACAAAACTAACATCTTTTACTCCGTAAGTATCATTGAAAAACTGCTTTGAGACTTTGTCAAAAACTATCATAGGCAGATCTAGTGTAGCGCTTCTAATAAGGCGAATGCAATACTACTCTTCGCTAGGAGCTTGAGCATCAGTGTTCAGAACTTCAATTCGGCCCACATCCATTAGCCAGCCAGCTTTTTGGCCTTTAAATGTCTCTCCCCAAATCTTGACTTCCATACCGTCAAACTTATCTAGGTCAGTGATTGAAGAAGTTAAATAAACAGTTTGTGAGATACCACCAGGGCGAGTAATTTTATGAGAGCCTTCGCCGTTAATGCCACCAATCTCCAGATACCCTTCAGCTGAGTCTTTAAAAGTGTCTTCATCTTTAACTCCAAAGATATCACCGGCTTTGATCTGGCCTTCTTCTGCTACTCGCTGTAGATCAGACGGACTAGGGAGGATGCTAATAGATTTGGATTTAAGCTTGAAGCCACCAAATCCGGTGGCTACTCCAGCAGCAACAGCGACAATACTTAGAATAATGGCTAGTTTAGGTAAAGGTGATTTCATAGAGCTGTCATTATTATCGGAGACGAGAGTTTCGTCAACAACACTTTTTCTTTCAACTTCAGCTTGAGTGGCTGTTTCTTCTCCCAACTTAGGAGCAGTTGATGGAGGAGTGTCTTCGAGGTTAATTTTACGCATCTTCACATCATACTAAGTTTATCAAGTGGTGGCTAGAGTTGTCTGACAGCTTCCTTAATAAATTGATCTAGGTCTCCATCTAGAACTCCAGTTGTATCAGATGTCTCGTATTCAGTTCTGGTGTCTTTGACTAGTTGATAAGGATGGAGAACATAATTCCTAATTTGTGTTCCCCAGGAGGCATCAGTATGTTTGCCTTTTACGTTATCCATTTCTTGTTTTTGCTTTTGAGCTTCTTTTTGGGCTAAAATAGCCTTCAGTTTTTTCAAAGCTCTCTCTTTATTTTGGATTTGAGTTCGTTCTTCTCGGCATTTGACGACAATAGAAGTCGGGACATGTGTTAGTTCAACTGCAGAGCTAACTTTATTGACATTCTGCCCACCAGCTCCGCCGGCTCTACTAAACTGCCATTCTAGGTCATTATCTTTGAGCTCAATCTCAGTGCTATTGGCTTCCATGAGTGGGAGTACTTCTACTAGTGCAAAAGATGTCTGGCGTAGATTATCTGCGTTAAAAGGACTCAATCTAACCAATCTATGAGTTCCCACCTCGTGTTTAAGAAAACCGTAGGCGTAAGGAGCAGTAATTTCATACTCAGCGCTTTTAATTCCAGCCTCATCGCCACGTGACTCTGAGATAAACTTAAATTTCCAATTTTTGAGCTCAAAATATCGCAGGTACATTCTGCGGATCATTTCTGCCCAATCCATAGCTTCAGTTCCACCTTGTCCAGAGTGGATAGACAGGATGGCTCCATAAGCATCGTATTTTTGATTCAGAAATTGATTTAGCTCTAGATTATTAATGGCTGATTCATACTTAGGGAGTAATTTTATGATTTCATTCTCTAAGTTTTTTTCACTAGCTTCATCTAAAAGGTCTAGCATGGCTTGAATATCTTTTGTTTGCTCATCAACAGCTGAAATTTGTGAAATCTGAGCTTGGAGTTGAGCAGTTTGTTGCATGACTTCCTGAGCATTTTGTTGCTGCCAAAAATCACCCTGATAGGTTTGAGCTTGAAGTTCTTGCAGCTCATCTTTAAATTGAGTCAAGTTAAGACTCTGAAGTATCTTTTGAGCCTTACTAACGGCTATCGTAATTCTTTCTCGAGTTTGTGAATCCATGCTGGTATTGTAACAGTCAATTATCTAAGTTTACGAGAGTGTCTTTTACCAGGTCTAGAGATAGTTCTTGATCGTGGTACTTAAGGTGGTAAGGAATACTGTTTACTCCTGATTGTTTCTGGATAAAGATTTGTGATTTCTCGCTGAATGTTGAGCTGGCTAGTTTAACTAATAGTTTTTTAGTTTCTCTTTCCTTGAGGGTAAGTAAAAATCCAACCTGCTTGAATTTTTCTCCACTAGAGTTGGAGATTAACTCTTCATCCCAGCCAGTTATTTTTTGATCATCAAATATAATTTCTTTAATGTCTGTCTCTGGGGAAAGAATAATCCTTTGATAGTTAACGTATCCTAGATGGTCAGCTTCATCTGGGTTTTTATTTTTAGAACTAGGAGGGAGGTTTCGATTTACAAATGTAACTTCAATAAGAGCATTTTCATCTGTAATCTCTAGATCAACTGCTCTATCTAGGTGTTGGTTGGCTTTGTTGATTCCCACATTAGACTCAACAAGCATTAGATATGAAGCATTTTCTGCCTGATAAATTTTCCCAGAAATATTTAATTTTTCAAATAAAAGCTGTAAGTCTTGATCATGGCTGAAGAACTGGAGATCTTTTTTCATAGCACTAGTAATTATTTTTTTTGCTAAAAGTTGTTGCTGATCTGTATTTAAATTTTGTAATTCAATTAAGAGTTGATTGAAAAAGGTGGCTAAGAAATGCTGTTTTTGAACACTACCTGGAAAGAATTGATCTCGATCTGCCCTAGCGACATTGGAGAAATTAGTTTTAGTGATGGTTTGGTCATAATCATGAATGTAGATATCTCCAGTTACATCAAGTATTTCTTCGACTACCGGCAGGTTGATAGCGATAGCTCCATCAAGACCAGCTTCTTTTCCAAAAGCTAGGTAGGTTAGAATTTGTTGGGCGCTAGTGGGAAAGTCTGGGTGCCAGTTAGCATCTCGTAAACGCAAGCCATCTCCACCGCTGAGATACTCTTTGGCTCCAGTCGGGGCTTCGATAAACCAGCCAAATTGGCCGTCTGGGACATAGATATCTTCAATCTTGAAATTTTCTAGTGCCCCATCCCTCAACTCAACTTTAGCATATGAGCCTAAGAAGCCACCTGCAGCTCGTAGCTCTTCAGTATTTTGGAAGAGTAAAACGTAACTCTGCTCACCAGTCATGACCTTTTGAACAATAGTGATTAAATCTGGAGCTAAGTCTAGTTGGGCTTGTTTGTCAGCAAGCATCTTTTGAGTCAACCAGCTTTTTGGTGACTGATCATTAAAAGTAGTCAAAGTTTGACTTAGTTTATTTAGATCAGTTTTGAGTTGCTTAGCTTGATCTATTTGTCTTTCTTTATCGGTAGAGAAGAAATTTTGAGCATAATCTTGAGCACTAATTAGGGTATTTCGGCCAGCTCTCACTAGTCTAATTCCAGTTATACCAATTTTAAACGTGGGATAGAGAAGAATTATGACAGCAACAACCAGCCCGATTTTGAGTAGTTTCAAACGATGCATCTTAATATCTATTGTGCCACAGATTATTTGTAGCTGACTGAAAGAATTTTATCACCCTGTTCAATTTGATTGAGCACTTCAACCCCCGCGGTGATTTCACCAAAGACAGCGTGCTTACCATCTAACCATGGGGTGGCAACGTGAGTGATAAAGAGCTGACTCCCACCAGTATTTGGACCAGAGTTGGCCATGGAGAGGACTCCAGTTTTATCATGTTTTAATTCGGGGTCAAACTCATCGGCGATTTGGTATCCAGGTCCACCTGTGCCCCAACGAGCTTCCATCCCGGCTTCTTTGGTGAGCGGATCACCGACTTGAGCCATGAAATCTGGGATGACGCGGTGAAAGATAATTCCATCATAGAAGCCGTCTTTGATTAAGTTTAAAAAGTTTGCGGTAGTCAGTGGGGCTTTGTCTCTGAAGAGATTAAAGGTCATTTCGCCTTTGGTGGTGGTCATGGTGACTTGAGTTGCTTCAATAGCCTCGAAATCATTAATGGTTTTCATAGTGGTGCCTTTCTGTTGCACTTGAGCCGGCTCTTGTTTTTGAGTCAGCTCAACATTCTTAGTTAGTTTTATATTTTGATCAGTTTTTTTTTGAGTGCAGCCGGCAAAGATAAGGCTACTAATAACTAGGGTAGTAAGGAGGACGTTTTTTTTCATACAGGTGAGTATAAAACAAAAACCGCTTCAAAGTGAAGCGGTTTAAGCGATTCTAAGCAGATTCGCCTAACAACCTGATAATTAATTCGAATTATATATGTTTTTTAAATTGGTTTTAAGTATCAAATCTAGAATGTGGACCCGCCGGGAATCGAACCCGGTAAATCAAATTATCAGGTTGATTGGGCAAGCCTGCCGGGCCCACTTAGTAATTACTAAAGCAGATGAAGATTACCAAAAGTGTAACAAAAAATTATTTGATATTTCTTAATCAAGAAGATGCTGTCGTTGCTTGTTCCAATATTTACTCTGTCTGCATAATATTTTTGAAGCCTGCTCTGGGTGCTCCATGATTTCTTTGACAATGATCTCTAGAAAGATGGTGTTTTGTGAGCCTTTGACTAAGATTAAGTCGTGTTGTCCGACTAGTTTTTTGACAGTTTCTAGTGCTTCATAGGCAGTTGTAAAAGAGTGAGTTTTAGTTTTAGCAAATTTCAACTTTTTAAGTTGAGGGAGAGTATATTTGGCAGTCAAAGGTCCTACCAAGATAATCTCATCAGCATTTTTAGCAGCTATCTTAGCTAACTCTTCATGATCAGCTTTCTCTTGTTTGCCAATTTCACGCATGTCTCCTAGAACTGCAATTTTTTGACCCCGCACTGAAACTTCACCCAGCATCCGCAATGCTGCTGCAGTTGGCTCAAAGGAAGAGTTATATGAAGAGTCAATAATCATCGAGCTATTAATTCCTTTAATCAAGGTAGATCTGCCGGGTAGCAGCTCAAAGTTTTTTTCTAAAGTTTTGATTCCTTGCTCAATTTCTATTCCTAGTTTTTGTCCGAGCAATAATGCCGTCGCTAACCCACCGAAAGATTCTTTCAGTAGAAGTTGTTTTTCAATCTTAAGGGTATATTGCTTTCCAGAACTAATAAAAACAAACTCAGTTCCTTTAAGACTAACCCGATATTTTAGTAGCTGCATATCTGCTGGCTGGGCAATAGAGAAAGCTAATTTTTTAACATCAATGCTTTTCACCAGATCAACAATAGATTCATGATCTTGAGAATAAATAGCCAATCCATTCTTGGGTAAAGAAAGCAGTAGTTTACCCTTTTCTGCAGTGATGGCTTTAATCGTATCTGATCCTGAGAAATTCAGCCCATGGACGTTATTAACATTTAAAAATACCCCCATTTGAGGCTGAATTATTTTCAACAAGTACTCCATGTTTTTGGGTTCTTGATCGCTATCAATACCCATTTCTACTACAAGTAGTTCATATTTTGGCCAATGAGAGATAAGTCGCCACAAGCTGAGTTTCAATACTACTAGCCAACCCAACCCAGACCAATTTCTAATAGGTATATCTAGAATCTCAAATGGAATGCCAGTTTCACTGTTGCCAGTAAGAGTGCTCTTAACTGAGTATTTAGTTTTTAAAACTTCGTTAATGGCTTTGACGGCGCTGGTCTTGCCGGCACTACCGGTTACTCCAATAATAGTCGGATTATTTTTCTTTAGCTGGAGTTTGGTGGCGATCAATAACCATGAAAGAATTAATTTCTCAACTTTTTTTTTCATGATGACTGATATTCATAAGAGAGCTGTTGTTTTTTTTGCCATTGCTCTTCAGCTAGTTCTAATAACTTGGTAATTAAGTCAGTATAGCTAAGATTGGTAGCCTCCCAAAGTTTGGGATACATGCTAATCGAGGTAAAACCAGGTAAGGTATTTATCTCATTGAGGAAATGCTTCCCAGTTTGTGGTTGATAGAAAAAGTCAACTCTAGCTAGGCCTATGCAATCTAAAGCTCTGAATGTCTCAACAGCAGTAGCTCTGATTTCATCAGCAACTTCTTGAGGAATATCTGCGGGAATGGCGACTTTTATATCATCAGTAATATACTTAGTTTCATAATCATAAAACTCAGTGTTGGGAACGATCTCGCCGCAGACTGAAGCCTTTGGATTATTGTTTCCTAAAACAGATATTTCGATCTCTCTCATCTCACCAATGCTTTCTTCAACAATAATTTTATGATCATATTGAAGAGCTTCTTGAATAGATTCTTTCAGCTCTTCTTTGGAATCAGCCTTGGTGATGCCAACGCTTGAACCCATATTAGCTGGTTTGATAAATAGAGGATACTGAAGTTGTTGATTAATATTTTGAATAACTAAATCTGAACTATTTTCCCACTCATAGCTAGAGAAACTAATGTATTTTGTCTGAGGAATATCGTAAAAAGCACAGACTTGCTTTTGGATGACCTTATCCATTGATAGTGCTGATCCTAAGACTCTTGGTCCTACGTAAGCCACGTTGAGTAGCTCTAACAAACCTTGCATAGTTCCATCTTCACCATTTGGTCCATGTAGAATTGAGAAGATGATATCTG
>JABGTR010000044.1 GCA_018646985.1 Minisyncoccota bacterium | reverse complement strand
TGTTAACGTTAAGTAGAAACGTCCCCTTTTAAATTAAGTAGAAATGTCCCCTTTCGGGTAATTAATACTTGTTTGTTAAACGGCTCCACTGGGTTTGTAAAAGTAGTTATCTTTCGTTAACTCTTCATAATTAGATTCCCAAGGATTCTTCTTTTTGTAGTTCTTTTTAGCTTCTCTAACTAGTATATCATCGAGCTTTGCGTTTAGTTCTTTGGCTGTAGTAGTCTTGATACTTGGAAGGAGCTTAATTGTTTCATATTCTAAGATCTTGTTTCTGTAATCGAGTATCCTGATTGATCCATCATACCTTTCTAAAATAGTTACTCTAGTCTTTCTTAAAGTAAACGCAGATCTCTTGGTTTTTATCTGGAAGATAATATTGTCATATTGAAATGTTAAGTTCTTGGAAAGAGTTCTTGTATCCTTAACACAAAGTATATTGGATAAATCGATATTTTTGTTTAACTTTCTATGCATATCAACACTAGATCTTGGTTTCTTTGAAAACATTTTGTTAAATTTTTTCATGTACCCAGGTACAAACTTGTTGGCTTCCTCAATACTAGAGATCCCTTCTAGTCTCATTTCTTTAACTAATCTGTCTTGAAAAGTAGAGTTAACCTTTTCAACTCTACCTTTAGCTTGGGGAGAGTGAGCAAAGATTAATTCAATACCAAGTTCTTTGCATGCTCTACCAAACTGAGTTAGTCCCTCATATTTATTGAATTTACTTGGTTTCTTTAAATCAAGGTTGCTTTGATTATTTACTCTGAATATCGAGTGTTTATCAACATAGATTGCCAAGAGCAATCCATACTGATTTATATATTCTTCCAGAAGTTTAAAGTAGTCTTGAGTTGTTTCTGTTTTACTAAATTTAATACTGTATGTATTTGTAGCGTCATCGACACCAACATTGAGATTGCATTTAGGACCTCTACCTTCAAACCAATCATGTGGTGAGCCATCTAACTGCAGTAGCTCCCCAAAACAAACTCTTCTTTCTCTGAGTTGATGTGAATCAACCTTTCTTCTTTTTCTTGGTTTCCAGATGCCAGTTCTAACCATTTCCTTTCTTACGGAAGACAGACTTATTTTGAAATCATGATTTTCATCTAGTTTCTCATGGGCTAGTGTTGGGCCAAAATCCCAATATTTATCTCTAATTAAAGTGATTGCTTTATCTAGTTCTTTCTGACTAATTTTATTGTTACTAGTTCGACCTCTGGATTTATGAACTAGTGATTTAGCTCCATCTATCTTATATTTTCTAAGTTTTCTCTTGATTTGTCTTACAGACAAACCAAGAACTTTTGCAGCCTTTCCTTGTTTTATCTCTCTTCTTTTTAGTCTCTCAAATATTTCTACCTGATTTATTTCTTCATTACTCATTACAATATCTCCCATTCCAAGCCTCCATTTTAATTAGTTATTACAACTAAATATTATGAATACTTTTATTTAAAAGGGGACATTTCTACTTAACGCAAAGGGGACATTTTCGAAAAACGCTAACAGCTATAAAATAACCATGGGTAACACGATCAAACCATGATAGTATTTGTTCTTTAAGAATCATAATTTACTTAATAAAGTTTGAAGCTCCGCAGAATTAGCTTGCTTAATAAGCTACTAAAACCTTCATCTGATGGTTTTTCTATACTATAAACCTGTCCTTGAAACAGAAAAACATAAGTCTCAATATTTTCAGTGAAAGATTTAACTTTTGCAAAAGAAATATTTTTGGGTAGATACCAACTATTCTCATATTGTTCAAGTTTCCAAGGTATTCTACTTCCGACAATTGGAAGCTCACCGTTTTTTATTCTTTCGTTTTCTTTTTCTTCAGAGTTGATTAAAAAAGATTTTATATCCGTTTCTTTAACAGCTTCATACCAACCATCACCTATTATGCTCATGGATAAGTTGTTTTCACTAGCACTTGCTGTTTCACAACTAATTTCTTCATTAAAGACATGAGTAAAACTCATATCAAATTCATAATCATAATAAGATTCATCACAAACAGACCAAGCTGAGGGATATCTAAAAGAAAAAGATGCCGAAGGGTTGTGATAAGTTTTCCAAACTACATATTTATAAATTCCACTTTTAGCAATTAAGATTGAAATTATAACCGTTAATAAAAGAACTAAATATTTCCCCATGGGTACCTGTAATCTCATTTCCATTTACTTCTTTTGTGTTAGGCTCCAAATAACATAGGTACTCAATAGACCAATAATAAACCCAATAGATATTGCCTTCAATTTATATTGAAGGTCCAATGAGTTAGTACAATCAAAACATGGACCTAAGTTTGTATAAAAGTAAAACGCTAAAACAATAGCAACAATAAGTGAAGAAAACATTTTCCAACGTGTTAGTTTGAAATTCATAAGGATATTTTCATTATTTTTCTACCCAAAGATTGCCCAAAAAACTTTTTAGAAACAACAAAATAAGCAACCATTAACAATGCTAAAAACAACATGGAAATACCCTTGAGACTAAAACCCCCCTCAACAGTCTGATCTGTCAAAACAGCAATAACATAACCAAACCCAGCAAAAGAGAACAGCATGTCAATAAAAAACGCAATAAATTTTTTCATAAAAATTCTCTCTTTCAAAAAAAGCAAATTTGTACTGTATAAAATATAGCATATTTCATAGTTAGCTGTTTAGTTGATAGCACCCCGCCAAGGCGGGGAGGTCCATCGTTCGAATCGATGTACACCCACAAAAAAAAAGACCGCTTTTAACGGTCTTTTTTATTTTTAAAAATTAGTTTTTACCTAATCACAATCGCATTCTTCTTTACCACAACCATCGCAAACCTTAGTCTGCTTGTCATCTTTATCTTTACAACCGCAAGATCCACACATACTAACTCCTTATTTTATTTAATACTAAAATTAATCATACCATTTCTTTTATTACTACAGCAAGTAGTAGATAAAACCAGCTTTAAACTTGCAAATTAGCACTCAAAAATATAGAATGCTAATCTACTATGAACGAAACGAAAATAACAAAAACTCCAGTCTTAAAACCAATCAATAATCAGATGCTTTTACCTGTCGTACCCATTAGAGAAGGAGTGCTATTTCCTAGCACTGAATCAGTCTTAACTTTTGGCAGAAAAATTTCTCTAAATGCTATAGAAGCCGCCAAAAACACTAAAAATTTAGTAATTCTCTTAACTCAAAAATCTCCCCAAGTTGATTTACCTCAATCAAAAGATTTATACCGCATTGGAACTTTAGCTACTATTGAACGTACTCTTGATTCAGAAGGCAGAATTAATGCCCTTGTAAAAGGAATGGGTAGGGTAGAAATCTCAGAGTTCATCTCTACTAGACCAGTCCTTAAAGCTAAGGCTGTTAAATTAGTTGATTCCATCAAACAAGATAATGAGATGAAGGCCTTAACCTCTCATCTCCAAAGTATCTTCCGCAAATCAATCCACATGGGTAAACCAGTTGAGTTTATCAACTTCATGAAACTAATGAGTGGTGTCACTGAGGGCGAACTGGCAGACCAAATCGCTAGCACTCTTAGCATCGACACTAATAAAAAACAGCAAATCCTAGAAACAACTGATGTTAAAAAAAGAATCAAAAAAATCATTGAGCACCTAACTCGTGAGATGAAAGTCTTGGAAATTGAAAAGGATGTTGTTTATAAAACTCAGAAGAAATTTGATAAAAGCATGCGCGAAGGTGTCCTGAGAGAAAGACTCCGCACTATTCAAAAAGAGCTCGGCGAGCTAGAAGATGAAGAAGAGGTAGCCCAGAGCTATGAAGAAAAACTCAAAAAAATAACTTTAAGTAAAGACATTAAGAAAAAAATTAGTAAAGAAATAAAGCGTCTTCGCTCTATGTCACCCAATAATCCAGAGTCTGGCTACATTCGCAGCTGGTTGGATACTGTTTTTGATATTCCCTGGAATACTGACAGTAAAGTAAAGACTACTCTAAAACGAGCGGAGAAAACATTAAACAAAAGTCATCATGGTCTAAAAGAAGTTAAAGATCGAATTTTAGAATATCTAGCTGTTCTGCAGCTTAAACAAAAAAATGGTAAAGATAAAACTGCACATGTGCCCACCATCTTGTGTTTTGTTGGCCCGCCAGGAGTAGGTAAAACTAGTATTGGGCGCTCAATCGCCGATGCGCTGGGCAGAAAGTTTACCAAGGCTTCGCTGGGTGGCGTCAGAGATGAGGCAGAGATTCGTGGCCATCGTCGCACCTACGTTGGTGCCTTACCTGGAAAAATTGTAAATGGAGTCATCCAGTCTAAAAGTATGGATCCAGTTTTTATGCTTGATGAAGTTGATAAAATCGGTAAAGACTTCAGAGGCGATCCCTCTGCCGCTTTACTAGAAGCCTTAGATCCAGAACAAAATAAAGAGTTTGAAGATCATTATCTAGACATGCCATTGGATTTATCGAAGGTGATATTTATCACCACCGCCAACACATTAGATACTATTCCTCACGCGCTTAGAGACCGATTAGAAATTATTCGCTATTCTGGTTATACCGAGGATGAAAAGTTTAATATTGCCAAAAAACATCTCTGGAATAAACAGCTCGAAGCTAATGGGCTAGAGAAAAAAGATACTAAAATTAACGACTCAGCTCTTCATTACATCATCAAGCGTTACACTAGAGAAGCTGGTGTCAGAGAGCTTGAGAGAACAATCGGTAAAACTCTGCGAAAAGTGGCTCGTAAAATTGCAGAAAAAGAACTCGATTCTATCGAGAAAACTACCTTAAATATTAAACAACTCAAAGATCACTTAGGTCCAGAAATATATGATGTAACTTTAACTGAATCTGAAAACAGAGTTGGCCTAGCAACTGGTCTAGCTTGGACTAGTGTAGGTGGAGACATGCTATTTATCGAAGTTGCTCTAACCCCCGGAAAGGGAAAGGTTATTCTCACTGGAAAACTAGGAGAGGTGATGAAAGAATCTGCTCAAGCAGCCCTCACTTATGTCAAAGCCAATTTAAATAAATTTAATATTGATAAAAAAGTTTTTGAAACGACAGATGTTCATGTCCATGTTCCAGAAGGTGGTATTCCGAAAGAAGGTCCTTCAGCTGGAATAACCATTGCAACTGCCATGATTTCTGCATTTACTAATAGACCAATTAAAAAAGATGTCGCCATGACTGGCGAGATCACCCTTAGAGGAAGAGTTCTTCCAATTGGTGGTCTTAAAGAAAAGAGTATTGCCGCTCACCGAGCTGGTAGTAAAACAGTCATTATTCCACAAAAAAACGAACGTAATTTAGCCGATGTTCCTGATGTAGTCAAAAAAGACATCACCTTCATTCCAGTCTCATCCGTCGATGAGGTGATTAAACTTGCCCTGTGCTAAACTACCCCTATGGGTATCTGGAAAAAACTACTAGTCCTCGTTATTTCAACATTTTTTTTATCTGGATGTAATCTTTTAAACCGTAAAAATGTAGCTGGTCTACAAGTTATTACCAATGACACCACCAGCTCCTTATTCCTTGATGGACAATACTTGGACAAAACTCCTTATATAAATAAAACTATTCAGCCTGGAGAATACACCCTAAAAATACAGCCTGATGACCAGGAACTGGTTTCGTATGAAACCCAAATTTCTCTGCGTAAAAATACACTGACTGTAGTAACCTGGAAACCTGGTAGCAGATCGGAAAATAGTGGTGGAATTATTTACGAAATGGAAGAGATTAAAAGCAATCAAGGTGAATTATCATTTATCACTATTCCCGATAACTCAATCATTAAATTTGACCAAGGAGAACAACAGTTTTCACCATTGGTTATTAAAAACATTGAACCTGGACATCATCAGTTTGAAATTAGTTTACCCTCATATGAAAAACAAAATCACACTATAAGTGTCATTAAGGGCTATCGAGTCAATATTACTGCTAAACTATCTAAGTCTAAACCACCGGAGAATGCTGCTGCTGCCGAACCTTTAAAAGACTTAGGTGAAGAAAATAGTGACATTAAAAGTAACTTAGAAACAACCCCTAATGCATCTGCTGGGGGACAACTTGTAATCATTAAGACAACTGGATTTTTACAGAATGAAGTTGAAGTGTTGAAAGTCAGAAAAGAGGCTAGCTCAGCAGCAGCAATCATCGGCCACGCTTTAGTTGGCAACTCCTATCCATATCTAAATGAAAATTCAGTTGGTTGGCTAAAAATTAAGTTTGATAATCAAGTTGGATGGGTCAGTGATCAATATGCAGAACTGAATACCAACTTAGAATGAAAAAGAAGTCTAAATTAATTCTTTTCATTTACTTCAGTTTTTGGGTAATTTACTTCGCTTATTTTTGGTCCCGAGCTATCATTACTGATGCAGCTGGCAATGTAGTTGCCAATCACGTTAATATTTGGGGAGACTGGGCTGCTCACTTTACCATGGGCTCCAGAATGGCTTTCGACAAATTGATACTTTTACAAAGTCCATTTATGATCGGTGAGTCATTTAGCTATCCCTTTATTTCAGATCTCATCTCAGCAGTCCTAGCTAGGTTGGGAGTTGGCTTCTTCAGCTCTTTTATCATTCCTAGCTTTATATTTTCAATCACCACTGTTTGGTCTTTATTTTTCTTTTATCAAAAAATATTTAAGTCATCTCTCACCGCAATCATCGCTTCACTATTATTTTTATTAAATGGAGGAATGGGTTTTATTTACTTTATCAAAGATATTTTCGAATCAAAAAGCCCCCTCCTCACCATCATCAATCCCCCCCAACAATACACCAATATCGAGCATTTTCTTTATCGATGGATTTCCGTTATCGACAGCATGATTATTCCTCAGCGAGCTTTTAGCTTAGGTTTTCCATTAACACTTATTTCCCTAGCATTATGCTGGTCTTTTTTTGTTAAACCAAAAAGTGGAAAAAAAAATAAAATAACTAGACTCATATTTCCGATCATTTGTTTAGGGCTAATGCCACTCATTCACACGCACTCTTTTTTAGCTGCATTTATTATCCTAGCCACGTGGACAATCGGAAATATTTGGACTAAATCTTTTAGTAAGCAATCTTTTAAAAAATGGCTCCCACTACTAATTGGTGTCTCAATAATTGCTCTTCCACTCATTAAATTATTTTTACTTTCACAATTATCTGACCAATTTATTAAGTGGTTTCCAGGCTGGTATGCTCATGATTATCCAGATGAAAACTGGCTATTGTTTTGGATCAAAAACTGGGGCTTTGTTCCTTTATTAGCTATATTAGGATTATTTGATTTAACAAAAGATAAAAAAAACAAAAAAATATCACTAATTACTTTCACGCCCTTCTTTATCATTTTTATCGCTCTCAACTTATTTTTATTTCAACCTTTTATTTGGGATAACACCAAATTAGTTGCCTGGGCATCAGTGGGATTCTCTGGATTAGCAGCTCATTTTCTCATCTCTATGTGGAGAAAAAAAAGAGCTCATCCTATTTTTGTCAGGCTGTTTATAGTAGTTATATTTTCAATTTCAATTCTATCAGGATCAATCGATGCTTACCGCATTATTCGCTTCAAACTCCACAGTCATATTATGTACTCCCAAGAAGAAATCCTTTTAACTAAATGGGTGAAAAATAATACTAGCCCTAAATCAATTTGGCTCACTGGAGACAATCACAATCATTGGTTGTTTAACCTCACTGGCAGACAAGCTCTAATGACATATCGAGGTTGGTTATGGACTCATGGCTATGACTATCATGATGTTGAAAAAGACATCACTAAAATGTTTGAAAACCCAACTCAATCGCAAGATTTATTTGAAAAACATGAGGTTGATTATGTGGTAATAGGACCCAATGAAAAAAGGGTTTGGCATGCTAACGAAAATGAATTTAGCCAATTCTTACTAATCAAGTCATCACCCAACTATAAAATTTATTCACTCTGAATTAAGTTCGCAAAAGTTTTTGCATCCAAACTTGCTCCGCCAACTAACACTCCATCAGTGACTTCTAGGTATGGGACAATATTTTCTGGATTAACGCTACCTCCATATAGAACTGGGACCTGACCAAAAATAGACTTGATCTCTTTAACTACCTTTGACACCTCATCAACCGGCGCAATTTCCCCAGTTCCAATTGCTGCTAGTGGCTCATAAGCCACCACGCATTTACTTAACAACTCTGAATTTATTAACTGCGCTTGAGCTTCTAAATAATCTTGATCAATGCAAACAATCGGAATAATATTTGCAGCTAAACATAAATCCACCTTATTAGCTATATCTTGATGAGACTCTTTAAAATAACGTCGACGCTCAGAATGACCTAAGATTGCATACTTAATATTTAACTCTTCCAAATTTCTTGTACATATCTCACCAGTATAACTTCCAGCTGGATAAGCACTCAGGTTTTGAACTGCTAAAGAGATATCATCTCTACCTTTTGTTTTATCAGCTACCAAAGATAAGAAAGGGTAGGGGGGAGCAATGACTACTTCTTGCTCAAGACCAATATAAGGCTTGAATGAGGCCATCCAAACTTCCACTTCTTCCTGAGTCTTATTTGATTTCCAATTTGCAATAAATAGTTTTTTCATAAATACTCCTTTGCTATGCCCCCCACTATATCATTCTCCAATCAAGTTGTGTTAGCATGTGCTGCGTGACTGACCTTTTATCTGGACTCAACAATCAACAGGAAGAAGCTGTACTTCATAGTGATGGCCCAGCGGTAGTACTGGCTGGAGCTGGATCTGGAAAAACAAAAGTCTTAACCACTAGGGCAGCTTTTTTAATCATGGAGAAACAACTTCAGCCAGACAATATCTTGCTGATGACTTTTACCAATAAAGCTGCTCAGGAAATGAGTGATCGGGTTAAGAAGCTAACTGGTTTTCACTTGCCTTATTCGGGCACCTTCCATCGTATCTGCGCTACCATGTTGCGTCGTAACGGGAAAGCTATTGGCCTAGAACCTAACTATGTTATTTATGATACCCAAGATCAAGATGCATTGATTAAACAGATTTATAAAGACCATGACTTTGATCATAAAAAATTCAATCGTAATGGGGTAAAAGCAGCTATATCCAATGCTAAAAACCAAATGCTTTCCGCAACTAGCTACAAAGACCAAGCTGCGAATGATTTTCAAGAACATTCCGCTCGAGTCTACAAACTTTATGAGCACCATCTCCAAAAAAACCAAGCCGTTGATTTCGATGACTTACTTTTAAAAACTGTTCGGCTATTTCAACAAAACTCTTCAATTTTAAAAAGGTATCAATCACAATTCCTGCATGTTTTAGTAGATGAATATCAAGATACTAACAAAGCTCAGTACGAGCTAACTCAGCTCTTAGGAAAACCGCAAAACAATGTCTACGTAGTGGGGGATTTTTCTCAAAGCATTTATGCTTGGAGAGGAGCAGATTATCGCAATCTCAACTATCTAGAAAATGACTTTGATGGAATTTCTAAGTATAAGCTTGAACAAAATTACCGGTCTACCCAGACTATACTGGATGCTGCCACCCAGGTTATCTCCAATAATACTGGTCACCCCGTCTTGAAGCTGTGGACAGAACATGAGAGCCAAGATCTAATCACCGTTCTAGAAACCAAAGACAACGAAGATGAGGCTAGAACAGTAATTGATGAGATACTCACTAGTTTACGCGACTACAAACATCAAGATATTGCTATTCTGTATCGAGTTAATGCCCAATCAAGAGCTTTTGAAGAAGCTTTTATGCGTCGTGGCATAGCCTACCAAATTGTAGGTGGCTTTAAATTTTATGAGAGAAAAGAAGTCAAGGATGCCTTATCTTACCTGCGCCTCATTCTTAATCCAGAAGACGAAGTTAGTAAAAATAGAGCCCTCAAACTGGGCAAGCGCCGCTATATTAAATTTTCTACGTGGAGAGATAAACAGCTCCAACTAAATCCACTTGAAGCCTTAGAGGGTTCTTTAAAAGCCAGTGACTATCTGGGCAAATATAATAAAGAGGATCCTCAAGACTTAGCTAGAATAGAAAATATTCAAGAGTTGCTGAACGTAGCAGCCAAATTTCAAGATTTAGCTACATTTTTAGAAAATATTGCCCTGGTTCAAGATAAATACTTAGCTGATATTTCTGATCAAAATCAGCAAAGCTCGATCACTTTAATGAGCTTCCATGCTGCTAAAGGGTTAGAATTTCCAGTTGTTTTCATGGTGGGAATGGAGGAGGGCTTATTACCTCACTCCAGATCTCTCTATGATACTAAGCAACTAGAGGAGGAAAGACGCCTCTGCTACGTTGGTATTACTAGAGCTAAGAATAAGCTATATTTATCCTATGCTAAGCGCCGTTGGCAATATGGACAAAGCTCTCCAGCTCTGAAAAGTAGATTCTTAAATGAAATTAACTCAAAATTAATGATTAAAAAAGGTGAACCAATAGACAGTCATCAAACACCCAAACGCCGACTAATCATCGAAGATGATGTCTTAGACTCAGTTTTGAGTGGTGATATAGATCTAGACGCTTTCCTTAAGTCATAACTTTTTCTATAATAAAATCAATGCTAATTCGCTCCATCAGATCAGAAGAAAAAAAACTTTACAATTTAGTTGTTTCCCACCCTCTCCAGTCTTGGGAATGGGGCGAGTTTAGAGAGAAAACTGGAGTAAAAGTAGAGCGACTTGGTTTCTTTGAAGGTGAAAAGCTAATTAAAGGCCTTCAGGTCACTTTTCACAGTATTCCTATTCCAGGCATAAATTACACTATTGGCTATCTACCAAAGGGCTTTGTTCCAGATAAAGATCAACTTTCAGCTTTAAAACAGTTGGCCACTAAACGCAATGCATTATTTATTAAATTAGAACCAGATATTTCACAAAATACAGAACTCTCACCTCGTTTTTCACAACTAAAAAAATTATTTGAAAAAAATGATGTGATTAAGGGCAGGCCACTCTTCACCAAATACACTTTTCAGCTAGACCTATCACCTTCAGAAGATAAACTCTTTGCTAATCTTCAAAGTAAAACTAGATATAATGTGAATTTAGCCTATAAAAAGGGTGTCAAAATTTTTGAAAACAGCACTAAGGAAGGAATGGAGCAGTATATTGAAATTTTAGAAGAGACTAAATCCAGACAGGGATTTTATGCGCACACCCCAGACTATTTTAGGAAAATATGGCAATTATTGGGAAAATCAGGGTCAGTTAAGATTTTTAACGCAGTCTATGAAGACACTATCATTGTGTCGTGGGTGATGTTCCTATTTAATGATGTTCTATATTACCCGTATGGTGCTTCGCGCAGTGTTCATAGAAATGTTATGGCAAGCAATCTCATGATGTGGGAAATGATTAGATTTGGTAAAGAATCTGGCTGTCATAGTTTTGATATGTGGGGCAGCTTAGGACCAGATCCAGATTCAAAAAGTCCTTGGTTTGGATTTCATCGGTTTAAAAAAGGATATGGCGGACAATTAATGGAATCTGTGGGCAGTTATGATCTAGTAATGAACTATCCAATCTACAAACTTTATCGCATTGGAGAAGATCTCCGTTGGAGATGGCTACGCCTTAAAACACATTTGCCCTTCTAGAAGAAGTATCGTATCATTGGTATTTACATAATGACTGATAAGCAAAATTCACATCAACCACAAAAGACAGAAACATTTCTCTCAAAATCCGCCGTCATCTTTGTCCGCATTTTTGGCTCTTGGGCCAGCGTTGCAGTTCACACCCTCATTTTCGGAGGGTGGTTTATTTTTAAGTTAGATTTAGAACAACTTCTAGTGATCGTCTCCATAGAAGCCATTTATATTGGCATTTTTATTTTAATGGCTGAAAATATTGAAACTGCTCAACGAGAGAGATTGCGAGAAATAGAACGCCGAAAAGATATGGCTGTAGTCAAACAAGATGTGGTAGTTGATAAGAAATCTCTTAAAGAAGTTAAGGAAGTGCACCAAAAAATTGACCAGATACAAGAGTTAATTAAGAATAAATAGCATAAAAGAATTGAGGGTTAAAATATGAGTAGAAAAATTTTTAAACGAGTCATGATCAAGGTCGGCGGTGAATCACTCATCGGAGATAGAGAATATGGCATTGACCCTAAAGCTACTATTGAAATGGCTAATCAAATAAAATCTGTTTATGCAAAAAACACTCAGATTGCAATTGTCATCGGTGGAGGAAATATTTTCAGAGGGCTAGCTGGGGAAAAAGCCGGAATTGATCGAACCACAGCTGACTACATGGGCATGCTTGCCACAGTTATGAATGGTTTAGCACTTCAAGATGCAATTGAAAAAGTGGGTATCCCTACTAGACTACAATCAGCTCTAGATATGCCAGCTGTAGCAGAAAATTTTATTAGAAGACGTGCTATTAGACACATGGAAAAAGGTCGAGTAGTCATCTTAACTGCTGGTACAGGTGTCCCATACGTTACGACTGACACTGGCGCTGCCTTACATGCGTTGGAGCTAGATTGTGATGTGCTGATGAAAGCTACTAAAGTAAATGGAATTTTTGACAGAGATCCAATGAAGTATCCTGATTCAAAAAGATATAAAACCATTAACTACAAAGATGCAATTGAGCTAGACGAGATACAAGTTATGGATACTACCGCCCTAGCCATGAGCAGTGAGAACGATATGCCACTCATGATTTTCAAACTATTTGATAATGACAACTTACAAAAAGCTGTCGTGGGTGAAGACATTGGCACTCTAGTGAGCAATGATGTTAAAACAGTTTTAGCTGATGAATAATAATTAGCTCTAGGAGATAGATCATGATTCATTTTGGAATTAATGGCTTTGGTAGAATTGGTCGAACTGCCTGTAGAGTCTGGTGGTTAGAACACAGAGAAGACCTCGACTTAAAAATGATCAATACTTCCGGCTCAATGGAGTTAGAAGAATGGGCTTATTTACTGAAACGTGACACTAACTATGGGGAATTTAGTGCCGAAATAACAACCACTACCCATCAATTAAAAAAAGATATTTCTGATCAAGATCCAGTCTTAGGAACCATTACTCTTAAAGATAAGAGTGGTTCAAAAGAAATAGTTATTACCGCTCAAAGAAGCCCAGATAAATTACCTTGGAAAGAAAATGAAGTTAAGATTGTTTTAGAAGCTACGGGAGTATTCCGCACTGAAGACCAAGCAGCTCTTCACTTCAAGGGTGGAGCAGAGCAAGTCATTCTCTCCGCACCTGCTAAGGATGGCAATGTCAGTTCTTCTGTGATCGGCGTCAATGAGTTTAACGCTGATAATAGAGTCTTTTCCAACGCTTCCTGTACTACTAACTGTGTCGCTCCGGTGACTAAAGTTATGGAAGCAAAATTCGGGATTGAGAAAGCTATGCTCACCACAGTTCATGCCTACACTGACGGTCAAAACTTACTCGATAATTCCCATAAAGATATGCGGCGTGCTCGAGCAGCGGCCATGAATATTGTTCCAACGACTACTGGAGCAGCAGTAGCTACTACAGAAATTATTCCAGAACTAAAAAATAAATTTGATGGGATGGCGATTAGAGTTCCAATCCCTGTCGGCTCACTCTCAGATATGGTTTTTGTAACCTCCAGAGATGTGACTGTGAAAGAAGTAAATCAGGCCTTAATCGACGCCTCAAAAAAAGATCACCTCAAAGGAATTCTAGCTGTGACTGATGAACCAATTGTCTCTTCAGATATTGTGGGTAGACCAGAATCATCTATTGTAGACCTCAACTTCACCAAGGTTGTGGGTGGTAATCTAGTTAAGGTTTTAAGCTGGTACGATAATGAGTGGGGATACTGTCATCGATTAATTGAACAGATTCTACTTATTCCAACTAAAAACTAATTTACTACACTTTTGGTAGGCTTGTTTTGATTCACTGAAAGTGTGCTAACTAGAACTTTTACTGCTGCTATTAGTGGCCTTACACCAATCAAGATCGAAGTTGAAATTGATTCTAATCGCGGTACTCCTAATTTAATTATCATCGGCTTACCTACCAAAGCAATTGAGGAATCAAAAGAAAGAATCACTTCAGCGCTTATAAACTGTGGATTTAGGATCCGTAGTCGAAGAACTATCGTCAACTTAGCTCCAGCTGATATCAGAAAAAGCAGTCCAAGTTTTGAACTAGCAATTGCCGTTGGCATGCTGCAAATGTATGGAGAAATTAAGATTGATACTAATCAAACTATTTTCTTTGGTGAGCTATCACTAGATGGAGATCTCAAGCCCATTAAGGGAGCGCTACCACTTATCATCGCTGCTCGTAGCATGGGTTTTAAAAAAGTTATCCTTCCTGCAGCTAATATGGAGGAAGTTTCAACTATATCAGGAATTAATATTCATCCACTTAATCATCTAAAAGAATACTTAAGCTTCGCTAAAAATAATCAGCCATTACCGATCCTAGCTCCTAAAAAATTTAAAATTATTAAAAGCCATAACTCTTTCTTAGATTTTAAAGACATCTATGGACAGGACTCTGCTAAAAGAGCCCTCGAAATTGCAGCTACAGGCGGTCACAACGTCTTATTAGTCGGCCCTCCAGGAGCGGGAAAAAGTATTCTTGCTAAAACCATGACCTCTATCTTGCCGCCATTAGACGAAATTGAGGCTATAGAAGTAACTACCATCTACTCAATTTATTCTAAAAAATTAACTGGACTTATTACAAAAAGGCCCTTTAGAAGTCCTCACCATACAGCCTCATATGCGGGCTTGCTGGGTGGCGGAAGAAAACTACGTCCCGGAGAAGTATCTCTGGCTCATCGCGGCGTCTTATTCTTAGATGAGTTTACTGAGTTTGATAAATATACTCTTGAGTCTCTACGCCAACCAATTGAGGATAAGAAAATTACTATCGTAAGAGCTCATGGATCAATCTCTTACCCGGCTGCATTTACTTTAATTGCAGCTGCTAATCCCTGCGCTTGTGGCTGGCATGGATCAAAACAAAATGTTTGCCGTTGCTCTCAATTTGCCTTAGACCAATACCAGAATAAGTTTTCTGGACCACTTCTAGATAGGATTGATTTATTTATTAGAGTTAAAGCAGTCGACATAGATTTGTTAGCTAACTCTAAAGACAAGCAACTTTCTTCAAAAGAGATGCGAAATAAAGTTTTCGCAGCTAGAAAATTTCAGGGTTCTTTTCTAAAGAATCTTAGCTGTCTCTCTAACTCTGATTTATCAACCACTCACGTCAAGCAGGAAGTAAAATTATCAAGACAATGCAAGCAGCTATTAAAAACAGCTATTAGCAGATTGAGCTTAACTGCTAGAGGCTATTTCCGCCTCATTAGAGTTGCTCAAACCATTGCTCACTTAGACCAAAGTCATGAAATACAGAAACAACATTTAGCAGAAGCACTCCAGTATCGGCAGGATAGCTTTGTTTAATTTATGAGTAAAATTAAACAAAGCACTTTTCATTTATATAATAAGTGGCGCAAACAACAAATAAACTTCCCACGACCTTACGGTCGGGGTATTAGTTTATTTCAAACAAAGTTTGCCCAGAATCTTTTTTACCCTGTTCCTTAATGTATTTTTTAATAATACTTTCATTGATACCCACAGTACTTACAAAATATCCTTCAC
>JABGTR010000004.1 GCA_018646985.1 Minisyncoccota bacterium | reverse complement strand
TATCAAGTTTTTCAACTGAGTTTTGGTCAATCCAAAAAGAAGGTTTGACTGTTTCCTTCTTGAGCTTCTCATAGTCTCGTAACCAGTGATCATACTTAATTTTCCAGGCTTTGCTTTTAGCACGCATCCTTAGACCCCAAGCAACTCTTTTTTTAGCTTCTTTTAATCGGTTCAGTTGAGAAGTGTACTGTTTGACAGAACTAAGCGTGTTTGAGGTGTTATTAGAAATATAGTGATCGTAGTTTCCTTTAAATATTTCGAGTTTTTTATTTTTTAATTCATAAATTTTATTAACATTTCTTAGAACATCTCTGTCATGTGTGACTACTACCACAGTCTTTTTAAGACCATTCATCCAAGAAATAAACCGCTCTTTTCCAAGGAAGTCTAAATGATTTGTGGGCTCATCAATTAATAGTAGGTCTGATTGAGAGAACATCATTCTAGTCATTTCAACGTAACGTTTTTGCCCACCAGAGAGATTTGCCAATGGTTGGTGGGAAGACTCACGAGGAATATTAAAATCTGATAAGGTGCTGAGTATTGCTTCAGTAATATTAAAGAACTTATTTTCCGTGAAGAGATCTAGTATCTCTAAGTACTTGTTAACATTCGTGTGGTGACCTTGTTCGTAATCATCCATTATTTTTTTGTATTTAAAGTAGTTGGGGACGCTATTAATGATGTAGTCAAGGGGAGACTTATCGAGGTGATCAACGTGTTCTTGTTTTGTGAGAGTAACTTTGATCCCTTTGCGAGTGGTTATTTTTCCATCATAGTCGGTATCTTCATTGCTGAGTATTTTGAGTAGTGTTGTTTTCCCATGACCATTCCTACCAATCAAGGCCACTTTTTCTCCAGGTACGACAGAAAATGATACTCCTTTGAAGAGATCTTTGGCACCGATTGATTTTTTGAGGTCAGTAGCATCAAGTAGCATAAGGGATGAATTATACCCTAGAGTGGGAGTTTTTTGTTGCTGTGATATAATTTATTAAATGAAAAATAACAACAAGATTTGGTTTAAAAGAAAAAGATACGGCTGGGGTTGGGTGCCTGTAACTTGGCAAGGATGGTTAGTCATTGTTGTTGAAATACTATTTTTACTTTCATTATCAAAAATTTTGTTAGAAGATGTCCCCCAAAACACCTATCAAGGTGAAGTCGGTATTTTTTTAGCAATAGTTTTCTTATCCGTCTTAATACTAATTTTCACCTCTCATAGGAAAGGTCCTAAGCCTAAGTGGCGTTGGGGTAAAAAGAAGAGTGACAATCCAAAACTGGACTATTAATATGCTATATTTTAGCTAAAGGAGGATTTATGAAATTTAACATCCGTTTGCTTTATTTATATCTTTTTGCTTTTGTGGGTCTTTTTACTACTATTATTGGGAGTGTCCAGTTAGTTGATTTGGGACTCAAAACATATGTTTTTAAAGTCAGTAATAGAGTCTATTATCCTGAGCCAAGATTAGAGGGGCAAGCACAGCTATCAGTAGAAGAATTAGATAGAAGGAGCCAAGAAGAAGAAAGTAACCAGCGTAAGCGCCAGATGAGCAATTCTTTAGCCATGATCATAGTGGGCGTCCCAGTTTATCTATATCACTGGAAAACTATTAAAAAAGAGAAAGAATAGATGAAAAAACAAACTCAAGTAGTGGTTGCAATTATCTTAGGTTTTACAGCTTTTGTCGGTGCAATTTTTATTTACTCCAATAAGAAAAGCAACGAGCCTGCTTTTCTTCCAGTGACTGAAAAAAAGGAAGTGAAGGAAGAGCAGGTGGTTGTAGCAGAAGAAGTTCAGCCAGTCATGACTTACCAATTTAGTGGTCCACTTCAAGATGTATCAGGTGGAAAAAGTACAGGAGTAGCAAAATCTAACTTTGAGGATGGTTCATACAGTCTGCTGGCTACTTTTGATAACTTACCTGAGCCAATAGGCACTGATTTTTATGAGGGATGGATTGTACGTCAAGGTACCACCTTTAACGTTATAAGTACTGGAAAAGCAGTAGTAGAAGATGGGCAGTATCGCAATGAATATGTCGCTAATGAAGATCTAACCGACCATTCATTCTATGTTTTAACACTCGAGCCAGACGACGGTGATCCAGCTCCCGCAGGGCATATTCTTGAGGGCACAATGAGCGAGTTATAAAATCCTAAAATCAAGAAAAGATTATTCAACAGTTGGTTCTTCAGCAACTGCTTCTTCAGTAGCTACTTCTTCAACGTCTTTTGTCTCTACGACTGGTTCTTCTTTAGTTTCTATTTCGACGATTGGTTCTTCAGTAACTACCTCTAGTTCAGGCTCTACAGCTACTTTATCTTCAATCACTTCTTCTTTTGGATCTAACATCCCTAAGATTTTATTTAATTTGGCTTCAATAGCTTCAAGTTGTCTGTCGTAGTTTTTCTGAGGTTTGCTATTTCTGTCTGGTCGGCTATCTCTAGCTGGTCTGCTGTCTCTGGATGGTCGGCTATCTCTACCACCGAAGCTAGGTCTTCGAGAATCTCTTCCAGAATTACCATTGCCATTACCTCTATTTTCAAAACATTGGCTGCAGTAAACAGGTTTCCCTGAGCTAGGTCTGAAAGGTAGCTTGCAGTCGTTTCCACAGTCATCACAGGTAGCATCGTGCATGCGATTATCACGGCCAGAATCTCTTCCGCCACCAAAACTAGATCTGCCAGAATCTCGACGATCGTAGCCGCCTCTTCCACCCTGAGGTCTTCTAGATCTATCGTTGTTGCTAAAATTTCTCATAATTTAATTCTCTCCACTTTATATAATCCCTATTATATCAGGTAAATCTCATATATGTCTTTAGGATAATTTTTTACCCGAAATAAATCTGAATCTCATTTTGTATTAATAGTAAGTAACAATACAGCAGGGAAAGGAGGTAAATATGAAAAAGACAGGATTAATTTTAGGTGCACTAGCACTATCTTTGGTAGGCCTAGTTGCTCTTTCAGGGCAAGTAGAGGCTTATCGAGGCGACCCTAGCGTTAAAGGCCCAGACTATTCTGAGGAGCGACATCAAGCCATGACTCAAGCTTTTGAGAATCATGACTATGAAGCTTGGAAAGAATTGATGCAGAATAGAGGTAGGGCTATGCAAGTTGTCAATCAAGATAACTTTGACCGTTTCGCAGAAGCTCATCAGTTGGCTCAAGAAGGAAAACTAGATGAAGCTAAGCAGATTAGAGAGGAACTTGGTTTGGGTTTGCGCAATGGTTCTGGCAAAGGCCAGAGAGGTGAAGGTATGGGTCGATGTAATAAGTAATCGATTAGCTACCTGCCTATCCCCTCACTTTTAAGTGGGGGTTTAGGCGTTTATAAAAGAATATATAATTAAAAAATAATGTCTGATCTGTCAAAACTTTCTGATGAGGAAGTGGTTGAGATTACTAGAACTAAAAACAAAGAAGCTTACTCTGAGGTGGTGCGGCGCTATCAAGAGAAGCTGATGCGTTACGCTAGATATTTAGTCAAAGACGAAGCTAGAGCAGCTGATGTGGTTCAGGATGCATTTATCAAGGCTTTTATTAAGCTTAATAGTTTTGATACTAAGCGCCAGTTCTCCAGCTGGATATATAGAATTGTTCACAACGAAGCTATTAATTTAATTAATAAGTATAAAAAGGAGCAACCACTTTTAGAAGATTTTGATTTTGAGAGCAATGTTAATGTTGAAGAGGAATATACTAAAAAAGAAGTTAAAAAAATGGTCAAAGACTGCCTTGAAGAAATACCGCTCTTATATAGAGAGCCACTCAGTTTGTATTTCCTAGAGGAAAAGTCATATGTAGAAATTAGTGATATTTTACGGATTCCTACTGGAACAGTGGGGACTAGAATAAATAGAGCTAAATTAGTTATGAGAAAAAAATGTCAACTAAAAAAAATAAAATAAAACTAGCAGAAAAGATCATGTCCCAGGTTAAAACCGGGCAGATTGAGATGAAGCCAAAGTGGTATTTCACAGTAGGATCTGTGCTGCTGCTAAGTGGGGTGATGGCTTTGAGCATGGGAGCAATCTTTCTGATCAATTTAACAGTTTTTGCCCTAAGAGGGCGAGGTCCAATGGTTTCTTGGAAGTTGCAGATGATGTTATCTAATTTTCCTTGGTGGGCGCCATTATTGGCTATTACAGGAATCGTGGTGGGTGTAAATTTACTCAAAAAATATGACTTTTCTTATAAAAAAGATTTCAAATTAATTGTAGTTTCCTTTATCCTAGCTGTTTTAGCAGCAGGGTTTATGATTGATAAAGTAGGCTTTAATGATCATTTGAGAAAAAAAGGGCGGATGAAGCCGCTTTATCAACACCTAGAGCATAGAGATGGACCTGTTAAACCACCCCAGAGAAGGTTTCCATAAATCAGCTTATCGTTTATTTTGTCAAAATAATATTGACAATAGCTATAAATAGTTTATACTTCGCAGTATGAACTTAAATAAATTACTAACCAAAATTGGTCTTAGGCAGGCAGAAATAGATGTTTTCACTGCTTGCTCCGAAGGTTTTCCTAGAGTTTCCAATATTGCTGAAAGTGTCAAATTAAATAGAACAAATGTTTATGCAGTTTTGGAATCATTAATTGAAAAAGGCCTAGTTGTTGAATTAAACTCAGGCAAAGTAAAACAATTCAGAGCTGTTTCTATCTCTCGTTTATACGACTTTGTAGAACAAGAGAAGCTGAAACTAAAAAAAGATGCTCACAAATTAGATACTGTATTAGAGTCTCTAGACGAAAAATTTGCTGTCAAACGTCATGCAAATGTTGAGTTTTTCAATGGGATTGATGAGGTCTCTAGATACTATATGGATCTAGTGAAAAGGTCAGACTCAGTCGAAACTAAGAAGATTACAAAATTCATGCGCTATGCGATGGTAGGTGATTTGATTGACATCATTAATGATGAATCTGAACAGGCTTATAAAGAGTTCAAATCTAGTTTTATCCCCTTGAAGATGATTGTGCCTGATAATGAGAAGTCATTGGATATTATTAATTATCAATTATCTAAGCACCCTAACTACTTCAAATATAATGATATTAAGCTAGTTGATTTTGACGACTTATCTCTGGGTTCTGAGGTAGTTATTTCTCCAGATGATGTCTCTATTTTTTCTCTGACCAAAGAAGAAACTTGGGCAGTCAAGTTTAGTGATAAAACCATGGTATCCACTTTTCAAGCTATGTTTGGAGCACTTTGGTCTCAGGGTAAAAAATTACCGAAAGGAAAATAATGAAAGTCTTAAGAGTAAATAATGAGCAATTAGCTAAACAGGCAGAAGAGTTTATCTTTACTGCTCTTAAACCAGGAGGGTTCTCTCATGATGAGAGTATTCCCTTACCTAATTTAAAAGACAAGCTAGCTTGGTTGTCTTGGGCTAATTTGATGAGATATGAGCAGCCTAGTCTAGTGGTGATAGATGATGATGAAATTGTGGGAGGAATGTTTGGAGAGCCAGTTGAAACTACTTTTGATGAGGGTGAGGCAGAGATTCAACACCCGGTGGTTTTTAATCCTGGAATAGAAACTGAAGAATTAGCATTTAGAATGTTAACTCAGATGATGGATTTCTATCAGCAAAATGATGCAAAACAAGTCCACTTTTGGGTTTTAGAAGATGATCTTAAACGAAATAATTTTAAACCTTGGCAGCAAGTAGCTGTAGATAGGTTTGGCTTTGAGTTTAAAGGATTTAAAAGAATTTCTAAATGGAGAAACAAGCCAGTTTGTAAAATACAGAAGTATTTTTAATATGTGATAAATGAGGTGATTGATGGATAATATAACCTATCATGCATCGTAATTTAAAAATTGGCTATGCGCTAGCCTTTATCAATGAGCTTTATTTTCCAGTAGCTATCTGGCTACTTTTCTTTTTAAAATATCTTGATTTTACTCAAGTTGCTATTTTAGGAGCCTTAACTACAGTCTCTTCAAATTTATTTGAAATTCCTACTGGAGCCATCGCTGATATCTTGGGTAGGAAATGGACTCTATTTTGGTCTTTTATTATTAGTTCAATTGGATTGTTAGTAATATCTACTGGAAGTGTATTTTCAATTTTTGCCATCGGTAGGATTATTAATGGATTAGGACATTCTTTATTATCAGGAACACATGAGTCTTTGATGTACGATACTCTGAAATCTGCTGGTAAGGTGTCAAAATATGAGCAAGTTGTCTCAAAAAAGACAACATTGGTTTGGATAGGATTATTTCTTTCATCAATTTTAGGTGGAATTATCTATGATTTTTGGAATGTTGGTCCGTTTGTAATTAGTGCTGGAGTATATGTTTTAGCTGCTATTCTTTGCTTATTCATCCAAGAACCAGAGATAGATTCAGAGACATTTAGTTTAGCTAACTATGTGAAGCAAAACACTCAGGGTTTTTATGAGCTGTTTAAAAATAAAAGAACTACTCAAATCACTTTGTTATTAGTTACTATTTCTGCTGGTTACTTTTTTGCAGCTAAAATATTGGGAATATCTCAGGCGGAGCAGTATGGGATGAGCGGCAAGGGAGTTGGCTTACTCTTTGGTGTCGGCTTTATTATTGCGGCTATTGCTTCTCATTATTATCCAGTAATGAAAAATAAGTTTGGCAATTTAAGATTGCTAGCGATAGCAACTTTGCTCCTACTCACTTCTTTTATTTTTGCTAAATTTGTCGGAGTGATTCTGGGAAGTTTATTGATAATAACTAGAATTGCTAGCTCAACTAGTTTTGGAAATGCCAAGTCAGTAGTTGTGAATGGATTTATTTCATCTAAGAATAGAGCCACATCTTTATCTACCTTAGCTTTATTATCCCAAATTCCCTTTGCAGTTAGCTTTTATTTTGTAGGTAAGTACATTGATAATTATTCACCCAATTCATTTGCTTTCCTGTTAGGGATTCTACTAATTGTGTTCTTAGTGCCTCAGCTATTTCTGGCCAGGAAGATTTTATTTAGGAAAGAATAGCTTAATCTTTATTTTTGGAGAGGTTTCTAGCTAGCGGTAGTCCAACAACTAGTCCAATAAATCCAAACATCCCCAGTGTAAATGAGGCGCTGTATCTATCAATCATGATGCCGATGATGGGTCCAGCACTAGCAATGATGAGATTCTCGAAAAGAGCTATTGCTGAAAGGGACGTGGCCCTATATTTTGAGACAATATTTTCATTCTGAAGAGTATTTAGAATTGGTTTTCTAAATCCATCTAAGAACTTGCGAGAGTAAACCGAAGTGATTGCGCCAGCTCTTCCTTGAATAAATGATGAAAAAGATCCAATAACTTGGAAGATAACTAAAAAGTAGGGGATATTATTGGATTTAATTTTTTTATCTAAAATTGGGATTAGCTTGATGCCAACAGCTCTAATCAAATA
The DNA here is from genome assembly GCA_018646985.1 of Minisyncoccota bacterium. Taxonomy (GTDB): domain Bacteria; phylum Patescibacteriota; class Microgenomatia; order UBA1400; family PJMF01; genus JABBGTR01. The sequence goes on along the minus strand of JABGTR010000004.1, from coordinate 81,002 downwards.
AGTGCCCGCTACCAGCAAACCCATGTGTCTTGCTTCAAAACCACCCTCTGCTAATCTAGGTTCATATAAGTACCACAAGCCTGTATATGTGATAAAACTAATGATGAGACTGAAAAAAGTAATGGCTCTAATTTTTTTATTTTCAAAAATATGTTTTGTGCCTTCAATATTTTGTTTTAAATAGTTATTGAAAGTAAATTTTTCACTATCTAAGCGAGGTTCTTCGAAAAACAGGGCGATAACCAGAGCTATGATAGAAGTGAAAATACAAATTACAAATGGTAAATGAGTGCCGTATTTAAATAGAAATCCTCCGATGGCGGTGCCAACGACCATACCTAGCGTAGATAGAAAAAAAGTATCAGTTTCTGTTTTTTTATAAAATTTTCCATCTTGGTTATTTTCTTTTAAAGAATCAAATAATAGAGCAGACTGGGCACCAGAATCAAGAGCCCAATTAGCTTGATATAAGATCTGAGCTACTAGAAATAACCAAAAATTGTTAGCAAAGCTAAAAACAATATAGGATAAAATTTGAAGAACTCTGCCTATTAAAACTGTTTTCTTTCTACCAATCAAATCTGCTAGTGCCCCAGAGGGCAATTCAAGAGCGACACTGAAGAATAGTCCTAAGCTATAAATTAAACCAATTTGTGTAAAGTCTAAGTATTGAGTCCAAATTAATACCCATACCCCGACAAAGGCTTGAAACCAGGTAAAAACAGTGTTCCATTTAAAAACCCAAATATTTTTTTGCCAGTTAGTCAGTTTATGCATGGTTTTTAGTTTGCAAAATCTTTTAAAGATTGTAGCAAGTTGTCCTCAATTTCTATTTCACCAGAATCAAGTATTTCAGCTCTGATTTTATCTCCACGCTCGCCTGGCACAAGTACTTCATCTACGCCCTCTAGTTTCTTAGCTTGATTAATTGCTTGAGTCATTTTGGTTGTTTTTGTGATGAACTGCTTTATTCCAACCAGTGCTTCTGGGTTAATAGCTATCACTACATTGCCATCATTTTTACTACCACTATCATTAAAATCTGCTCCCACTAATGCCCCACCAATAATTTGCACCATTAAGGCTAAACCAGCACTTTTAAAACCTCTATCAAAGGGTCGAATCGCACCTTCCATTATTTCCGCTGGGTCAGTGGTATCGTTACCCTCTTTATCGTAACCAATCTTTTCTCCAACTTGGACTCCTTTTGTTTTTGCTTCTACTAGTCCAAAGAAAGATATTGCTGATGAAGCCATGTCTAAGACAATTGGCTCATTTTTTGTAGGTACACCCCAAGCAATTGGATTGGTGCAAAATAATGGCTCATATGATCCATGTGGAGGAACCATGGCAAAAGGATAGCTAGACATTGTAATTCCAACTAATCCTTGATCAGCTATTTTTCTTGACCAATAGCCAATAGCACCAGAAGAGCCATCACCGTTATGAGTTCCAACTATAGCGATACCCATTTTTTTTGCTTTAGTTATCACCATCTCTACTGCTTGCTCCATAGCAATAGCCTCCATGGTGAGGTTACAGTTAATTATGGCTGTAGTTGGAGTTTCTTTTTCAACAATAGGCTGTTGAGCACTCTCATTTTTAGGAATGCCTTTGCCAATTAGTTTGACAATGCCCTGGTCGTTGCCTCTTAATTGAGCATACATGAGCATATCAAGAATAACTCCAGATTCTTCTTTGGAGTAACCATATCTATCAAGAGCTTTCATGGATAATATTTTTAGTTCTGAGATTTTTATTTTCATAATATTCGTCTTTCAATTTATATTCATATTATTATAGCAGTAAGTATTTCCTGTATAATCAACTCTTATGCTAGACGAACGGTTTATTATTTTAGGAGCGGTCCTTTCTTTTTTTGGAGGCTTAAGCTACATAATTGACACCATTAAGGGTAAAAACAAACCAAATCGAGTCACTTGGTTTTTTTGGGCTATCGCACCATTGATAGCTTTCTTTGCTGAGTTAGAAAAAGGTGTTGGATTGCAATCACTGATGACTTTCATGGCTGGTTTTAATCCATTGCTAATTTTCATAGCTTCTTTTGTTAATAAAAAAGCCTACTGGAAACTAGATAACAGAGATTATCTTTTTGGATTTCTAGCCCTTTTAGGAATAATCATTTGGCAGGTGACTGGGGATGGCAACTTAGGAATTTTGTTTGCAATATTAGCAGACGGATTTGCCGCTATTCCAACTCTAATCAAATCCTATTTTGAGCCAAAAACTGAGAGTAGTTTAATATTTTTACTTGGTATAAATATGGCTGGAATCACACTTCTAACTATTGAAGACTGGAATTTTGCCCACTGGGGATTTCCAGTTTATATCTTATTAGTTAACATCTTAATTGTTCTACTAGTCAAATTTAAGTTGGGATTGATTATTCAGCGCCGTATAGCTGAGCATAATAGTCGTTAATCATTCTTTCAGCTGAGTAATCTTTTTTCACTTTTTGGCTAGATTTAATCATCCACTTCACCCATTCTTCTGGATAGTCAGATTTGCGATCAGTAAATAAGGGAATAATTTTCTTCTCAATAGTTTCATAGAGTGATTCTGAGATGTGGTCTGTATCCAGAATCCAGCCAGTTCCATTCCAATCAACTTCTCTCACCCAACCATCGTTGGTACTACATTGCAAAACTCCATTCAAAGCAGCCTTCATGCCACTAGTGCCGCAAGCCTCATAACCCTCGATTGGTGTATTGAGCCAGACATCACTGCCTCGTACTAAATATCTAGCTACTTCTAAATTATAGTTAGGGATAAAAGTTAAATTATCTTTAAACTTATCACTTTTTGATAAATTTACTATTTGAGTCATTAACTCTTTACCTTCTTCATTATGAGGGTGAAGTTTCCCCCCAAACAAAAAATGAATCGGAACTGGACTAGATTCGATAATATGTTTTAGCTGATATAGCTGCCAAAATAATGCTAGTGGTCTCTTGTAGGAAACAAATCTACGCGCCCAAGAAATAATTAGTGCGTCTTGAGGAATAGTTTCTTGTGTCTGCTCCTTAACATATTCTATCAATTCAGCCTTGTCTTGTTGGTGAGCTAGCCAGAGTTCTTTTTCGTCTGGAGCATCATTTTCCAATAAGAACTTTTTATGAGGTGAAATCCAGCGCGGCACATGGATGCCATTAGTAATTGGAATCAGTGGATGATTTGTCCAAATTTCTTTGGCTTTTTGAGCGTGATATTGACTGACAGCATTGGTGCGACAAGCACTACGGAGGGCCATCATATTCATTGAAAATAGAGAGGTGTCCTCAATCTTACCCATCTTAACAATCTGATCAATTGGAACTTCTATCTCTTTTGCATACTCAAACAAATAGGTGGAGACTAAGTCAAATGAGAAGACATCTCTGCCCGCAGCTACCAAGGTGTGATTGGTAAAAACAACTTTCTGCCCACATTTTTGCAGGGCTGAATTAAAATCAATATCTTTATGGTGTCTCTTATAGTGATTAGCCACCTCAAGAGATAGAAAAGCACTGTGGCCCTCATTCATGTGATAAATATCTGGCTCTAGTCCCATGGCACGGAGCATTCTGACTCCGCCAATTCCCAACACTATTTCTTGAAGTAAGCGATGTTCACGATCGCCAATGTAGAGTTGGTTGGTAATATGCTGGTCTGTAGTTGAGTTATCTGGAATATTGGCATCAAGTAAGATGATGCTAGCTTGACCAATTTTTTTTATCCAAGCCTGTATTTTTACCTGCCTATCCTGAATAGGAACGGTGACCTCAATAGGATTATCGTCGTCGTCAGTTATTTTTGTTAACCCGTTTTTAGCTGGGTCAATTGGAATATCTTCTTCAACTTGCTTACCATCTTCAGCTAATTTTTGTTTATAAGTCAAGGCGTATGCTAATCCTACTCCAGCTAACCGAGCTTGACTGTCGCTAGCTTGCCAAAGCATATCTCCAGCTAGAACTCCTAGGCCTCCAGAATAAATACCATAATCATCATCTAGAGCAAACTCCATACAGAAATAAGCTACTGAAACAGAATCTGATAATTTTTTAGGAGGCATGTCTTTCATCCTAGCAAATTTTAATTAGCCTTTGTGAAGAGGATCGTAGGCTAGGTGTGGGTTGGTGCTGAGAAATCTTTTTCGTTGCTTTATAACTCGCTGGTATAAGTTTTTATACTCATTAGCAGTAACTTTCCAAGAAAAGTCAGCTTGCATAGTATTGCTGACCAAATTTTTCCATAGTAATGGCTGTTGATTGATGGTCATAGCTCTCACTAAAGTGGCAAATAAAGACCACTCTGAAAGTTGTTTGAAAATAAAGCCATTGCCAGTTTTTGCTTGTGGATCAAAGTTAATGACGCTGTCAGCTAAGCCACCAGTTTTTCTAACAATCGGGACTGCCCCATATCTCATTGCTTCAAGAGCAACAATTCCACCTGGTTCAAAAATACTAGGTATTAAAACTGCATCAGCCCCAGAGAATATTTTTCGGGGCAACTTAAAATCTGGATAAAGATGAATACTGACATTATTTGGGAATTTTTTTTGGAGTCTAGTCAGTTGATTTTTATATTCACCGTCTCCACTACCTAGAAAAACGAATTGAGCGGAAAACTCTTCCAAAAATCTTTTGACGACAGGGATTAAGATATCTAAGCCTTTTTGTTTAGAAAGACGACCTACAAATCCAAGTAAAAAAGCATTTTCATCTTCAGGCAAATTAAAGGTTTTTTGCAGATCAATTTTATTGGGGAATCTTTTTTCAATTGATTTGTTTGAGTAATTATTTTCTAAAAATGGATCAGTGTTAGGATTAAACTCTTTATTGTCTAAGCCATTTAAGATTCCCGAGAGCTTGCCCTTCATTTTAGTAATAATTTTTTCCAATCCTTCACCGTACTCAGTTGTCGTCACTTCTAGAGCATGAGATTTAGAAACTGTGTTTATCCAGTCTGAGTAGAGCATGCCTCGCAGGAGTGGATTCTGATTAATCAGTTTTTTCCCATCAGCTGTATTTAATAGTTTGGCACCTTTGTCTTGTTTCTGAGGAGCTTGATGCTTGAAGCCTGTATTACCTTGGTATTTAAAATTATGAACAGTGTAAAGAGTGGGTGTCTTGGAAAATATCTTTGAGTAACGAGGGTTACGGCGAATTTCATCGATCAAATATCCAGTATGCCAGTCATGACAATGAATAATATCTGGTTTCCAGCCATCTTCTTTTTGTTGCTCTAGTGATAACCATTCCAAACAACCCCTCGATAGTAGTAAGAAGCGTAAGTGATCATCTTTGTAAGCAAAGACATTGGCTCGCAGTTCATAATACTCTCTATTCTCTAAGAAATAAGTTGATGGAGAATTTTTTTGATAATGATTAACTTTCACATTACATAAGACTTTACTTTTGTTAAGTTTTCCAAATGGTACTTCTAAGTCTGACACCACTTGTTTGGTTTTAAACATTTTTTTAATTACTCCATACTTGGGCATAAATACTCGCACGTCATGGCCTTGTTTAATGAGCTCTTTAGATAGAAAGTAGATGACTTGCGAAAGTCCACCCACTCTCACAAAGGGAGCAGCTTCAGCAGTGACCATTAATATTTTCATATTACGGACCCTGACTTTTTCAAGCGTAGTGCCGAAAAATCAGCTGGTACGCAAGATGCTGTGCATAGGCTTGTTGGTAAGTCTTCTATTGGGATGTTCATTTGGTATCTCCAGTTTTGATCATTAATTTCTTCTTCAGTACCGGGCATGTTGATGCGTTCGGTAGTATACAGCCAATCTTGAAGAGTAATGAGTACCATCTTGGCTGGAGAATTAATTATTTTATTTTTAATCTGCTTGGCTATTTTTTTAAGATTTGTAGTTTTGTTAATATCTAGTTTTTTAATTAGAGCATCAACCTCATCAGATGAAAGCCGCTGTAGATAACCCATTAAAGTTTCAGTGTCGTGAGTGGTGGTATAGGCAAAAGTATTGGGTTGATATCTATCAATTTCTAAATATTGATCAGTATAAATTTTCTTTTTTTCGTCATAGGCATATCTAAAAATTTTAATTCCTGGTGTTTGATGTAGTCGCAAGCACTCTCTGAGTTCTTTGAGGTTATCACCAGTATCTTCAGCATAAATACTTAGATTTTGCTGGTGGGTAAAGTCAATTATTTTTTTTAAAAAATTTCTTCCTGGACCAGCAAAGTATTGATCGTTTTTTTTTGAAGTTAAGTCCATAGACGCATAGACAAATAAGCCTTTAGCATGATCTAGTCTCACCCAATCAAAAAGATGAGCGAGATATTTAAGTCTAATTTTAAAGAGTTTTTCAATTTCTGAAACTAAATTCTTATCTTGCCACTTATATAATGGATGTCCCCAAATTTGTCTTTTAAAGTGAGACTTTGGGCTGACCGGCGTACCACTCGTGCGCTGCATTTTTCCATCTAAATTGATCTCAAACAAGCTTTGGTATTGCCAAACCAAAGGACTATTAAAACTTAGATAAAGAGGTAGATCTCCAATTAATAAAATTTCATTAGCAGCAGCTTTTTTTTGAAGTTGTCCATAACAAATATGTAGCTGTGCTTGAATTCTGATATGAGTATTTATTTGGAGAGTTAATTTTTTTTGCCATTTTTTAACACTATTTTTATTTCTTTTTTTAATATCAGTTGGCCATTGGCGCCAGTCATCAGTTTTGAATTCATCTCGTAAGGCACAGAACAAGGTGTATTCTTCCAGCCAATAATGATTGTTCTTAATAAAATTACTCAATTGTTTAGTTGATGGTTGGTCAGCGTCACTACTCAAAAAACGTGGGTCTAACCCGATACCATACCCTTTGTAGGGTGAAGGAATATGCTTGGTTGAAGATCCTTTTTCCAATTGAGTTTGATGGAGAGGTAAAACTTGCCAAGCATTCTGTTTGGTTTTGGCTAGCCAATCAATAAACACCTCTCCAGCTGCAAAAGTACCGTCATCGGATTTTTTACTAACCAAAGATGTCATCGGAAGGACTGTGCCAATTCTTTTTTTTTGGAGAGACATTATTAAGGTAATTATACCCTATCTAGCAAAGATATTTTCTTTTAACACCCCATAGCTATCAAAAGATTTTTTGGTTGAAAGTAAAAGTGTCATTAGTACGCTCAAAGCCCCGCAGGTGTAGATAGCAATCATGATTGCTATCTGATAACGAATGGCTGTCGCTGGGGAGGAACCGCCTAGGATTTGACCAGTCATCATTCCAGGCAGAGATACAACTCCGATAGTGGCTGTTTTAGCTAATGCTGGCAATAAAGCTAGTTGGAAGCTGCGGCGTAAAAATGGTTCTAAAGCCTCGCGTTGATTAGCTCCCATTGCTAGGCGATATAAAAAGAATTTGTGTTGTGAGCGAATTTCTTGATAGAAAGAATTCACCGCTGTGATATTAACACTTAGTACATTGCCAAGCAGCATACCTCCCAGAGCAATTAGATATCTAGCTTCAAAAAGATAGTCGAGTTTGATCACAAAGGCATTGAAGTAAAATAGAATCAATAGTGTGGAGGTGGTAAAGGCAATTAAAATTGGCACGAAAATTATTTTAAATTTTAACTTAGCTCTACTAATTGCGGAGAAAATGGCCGTTATGATCATTAATATTAACCACGCAAAATTAAGCCATGGATTATTAAGGGCGAAAATATATTCTAGAAAAAATCCTACCAACATCAGTTGAACTGACATTCGGCCAATTGACCAAAGAGTAGTTTTACCCATTCCTAGTTTAAACCAATTGCTAATTATTAAGGGAATTGCTAATAGTAGAAATCCGAATAGTAATCCAATAATTGATATTTCTACTGCACCCATTTTTTCTCCTTAAAATCAAAAACTTTTACACCAGGCTCTTGTTGCCATTCTTTATCATGAGTAATTACTAGTAAAGTTTGTTTTTTATTCTTAATTAGTTTTTCAATTACTATTTTTTTTGAAGCAGGATCAAGAGCAGAGGTGACTTCATCTAAGATCATAAATGGCCTTTTTAAGAGTAGCGCGACTACTAAAGCTAGTCGTTGTCTTTCTCCTCCAGAGAGGTGAGAGATATCTTTTTCAAGCAATGACAAATCAAGATCAAAGTCCGACATTTGTTTTTCTAGCTCTTTTTGAGAAAATTTAACTTTAGAATTAGCAATAAATGAGAAATATTCATCAATGATTTCTTTTACTAGGCCCTCACCCATCATTACATCCTGATCAACGTAAGCGATCTGGCTTCTGACGTGCCAGATATTTTCTGAGGTAATCTTTTTATTTTTAAAAAAGATTGATCCTGATTTGGGTTGTTTAAATCCTAAAATAAGATTTAAGAGAGTACTTTTTCCAGTACCAGATTTGCCAAATACGACTACTTTTTGTCCTGAATTAACTGCAAAGTTACAGTCTTTGAAAATTTCTTTAATTTTAGTCTTAGTTTTGAAATCTAGAAAAATATTCTTAAACTCAATAATAGGCTTACGCTTTTTCATAAATTGATCATACCAGAGATAATAATGATTATAGATATGAATGTTCCATTGTGTGATTTATAATCTATTTAGAAGTGATGCTTTGTATAAAAAAATAGAAATACTTAAGTAAACTAAGTTATGAAGATCAAATTGATTCAAGTTGTGCTTGTTGTCGCGATCATTTCGATTGTTTTTATTTACTTTTTCCAAAATAGATTAACTAGTAAACAGCAATCATGTTTGGGATGCAATTTAGTTGTTTTTGACGCTGATATTTTTAGAGCAGATGCTCTTGAATGTGATAAGCACCCAGAATTAACTCCCAATTTATGTGTAATCCAGAATGATTTTATAAAATTCAATAACCATTATTCAAATACAGATTTAACCAGACCGGGGGTGTCTTCATTTCTTACTTCAAGCTACCCTAGCTCTCATAGAGTTTGGGATGATTTCTTTTTTTTGGATAAAAAACAGCCCACCATCATAAACCTCTTAAAAAATAATGGCTATACAACCACTATCAATGGTCAAACCGATAGCCATCAGGTGCAATTAGAGCTTTTTGAAAAAAGAATAGAAGATGTGCTTGGTAATGAAAATGTTTTTAACATGCTGAATAATGAGCAAGTTTTTCTATATTTTTACAGTGGAGTTCTCCACAAACCATATTTATCTGATAGGGGAGATTCTGTGCCCAATCATCCAAATAGGCCGCTTGGATCTCCAGACAATATGCGAGGATTTGATGAGATTGGAGATAAAGTCATTGTTGAAAAATACAGTTATCTTTTAGAAAAACCAGCTTTTAAAGAATTTATTAAAAGCCAAGATGGTTCAATAAATGGAATATATCCTTACATGAATTATTTATGCTCGGATGCCTCTGTTGAAAAGAGACTAGTCAATGTTGATGCTTGTTGGGAGATAACAGAAACTATTTTTGACCAGTACATTGATATAAATAACCCTGTTCACATTGAATTTGTTAAATATCTTTATCAAGAAAGAGTCAGAGATCTAGATGTTGAAATAGGTAGACTAATTAATGAGTTAAAAGCATTTAACTTGTGGGATAAAACTGTTTTTGTAATTAGATCAGATCATGGCGAGGAGCTTGCGGAACATGGAGAAATAGGTCATTCAAATAATCTCTATCAAGAGTTAATAAGGATTCCTTTATGGATTTACATCCCTGGTGTAAAAGCTAAGAATATCAATTATATTAGTGAAACTATCGATGAGGCTCCTACCTTGTTGAAGATATTGGGAATAGAGCCGCATCCTCTTATGGCGGGGAGGAATTTGTTAGTTTTGAATGAGGGCAAAGATGGAGATGCTGTTATTTCTCAAAAAAAGATGAGCTCTGTATTTAGTATCAGAGAAGGCGACTACAAACTAATCTCCATAGGTTCTAATCTAGAATCTTCTGAGAGAAATTCCATTAGTTATGAGTTATATAATTTGCAAGAAGATCCTGGTGAGAAAAATAATATTGTGGAAGAGAATCCAGAAATAAAAAAGAGGCTACTGTCAAATTATTATAATAAAATTAATCAACAACCTAGATTTGAACCCTCATATGATCTTTATAAAAAACTAACTAATGAGCAAAAAAATAATATTTATGAAAATGGTTATTTTTAAATTGATCCTGAAACCAGATTCATGAAATTTTGATAGTTGATAGATGTGGTTATGATTGATACATTTAAAAAACAATATGAAAAAAAGTTCTCGTCTTTTAATATTTTTTTTATCCTTAATAGGGATATTATTTTTATCCAAAAATATATTAACTAAAAATCCGTCGTTGTTAAGCAGTAGCAAGCCATTAAAACTTTATTGGTTTATTCCCGATGGAATGAGAGCTGATCCAGAGCAATTTAATATTTATCAATGGGCCGAAGAAGGCAAGCTTCCTAATATTAAAAAGTTGATGGACAGAGGGAGTTATGGTTTTTCACAGCCCACATTCCCCTCACACACACCGACTAACTTTGCATCTCTCTTAACAGGTACTCTACCAGAGGTTCATGGAGTTGATGACGGTCCGATGCATGTTGAAGATAGGCCTTTAAATAAGGTAGCTATTGGTGGCTTTAGATCTACAGCTAGAAAGGTTCCGGCAATTTGGGAGACTCTTGAGGATCAAGGGGAAGAAGTAGCATTAATTTCTCTTCCTGGATCAACTCCTCCTGAGATTGAAAAAGGAGTAGTTCTGAGAGGTCGATGGGGAAGTTGGGGGGCTGATTTTCACGCACTTAATTTTGAAACCAAAGCAGATTCAGCTCAAAGAGTAAAGCAGGGTCGTGGATCTAGGCTTTTCTTTTTTGGACCTCAGCTGACTAGCTATATTGATGCTAGTTCTGTCAATGGTTGGGAAAATGCTCCGGAGAGTTTCTCTGAACCGATGGAGACAGCAATGAGTGGTTGGGGAAGTAATGTTTATGCATATATTTATGACTCAACAGATGATGGCGTTGTTAATTACAATCACGTGGCTTTTTCTCTGGATAAAAAAGAGATTTTTTCTGATCTTTCTCAAGGCGAATGGGGAGATTGGCAGGAGATTACTTTAAAATGGAAAACTGAAGATGATGTGATTGATGTTAAAAGTGATGTCAGAGCAACTGTCATTAAGTTGGATGATGATGGTTTCTTTAGAATGAGGCTTTTTTATAATAATCTAAATGAGCACATTACTTATCCTGGGTCAGCCTCAGATAAAATAGTGAGTGATATTGGGCCGATGATGGATTTTGTTGACAATTTTCCACCACAGCTTATTTATTATCCAGAAGACAAGCAGACATTTTTAGATGAAGCTTGGCTTACTTTTGATTGGCACACTGATGTTATCGGATCAATAAAAAAGAATTTTAATCCAAGTGTTGTTATCCATGATATCTATACTCCTAATCAGATGTTGACTAGTAGGTGGTGGATGGGCTATTTGGATAAAAATAGTTCCAATTACGGAAAAGTTTCTGAGGTAGAAAGAACTCAGTTGTGGAGTGAAGTTAATGAAATGTATCAGCGTCTTGATAAAATGATTGGTGAGATCATGGATAATGCTGATGAAGATACCTATATTGTGCTGAGCTCTGATCATGGCGCAGTACCTCTTGAAAGATGGGTAAATTTAAATAACTTCTTTGCCCAAAAAGGATGGCTTAAATTTACAATCAATCAAGAAACTGGTGAACCAGTAATTGATTGGGAAAACAGCACAGTCATTTATTTAAAAATGGCTCATGTTTACATTAATCCTAGTGGCTTAGCTGGAAATTATCAGCGTAGTTCTGGCGACGACTATGAGCAGCTTCGAGAAGAGGTTCGTCAAGCTTTAATTGCTTTGGAAGATAGTAATGGAGCCAAGCCAGTTGTCGAAGTAGTGAACTGGGAGGATGCTCAGGAGTTTATGAATTTAGATCCCACTAGAGTTGGTGATTTAGTGATTGCTAACAAGCCTGGATATGGCTGGAATGAAGAAATGACAGCTGACAAAGCTCTCTTCTCTCAGCCTCTTAAAACAGGTTACAAGCAAGCGATTGATCCCAATGTGAAGGGAATGTGGACTCCTTTCATCATTGCTGGTCCTGGTATTAAAGAAGATAACTATTTGGGTGAGAAGCCTATTACTCACATTGATCAATATCCGACTATTATGCATGCTCTTGAGAAAGAAATTCCGGATTTTGTACAAGGAAAACAAATTCAAATATTTAAATAAGTTCTTGCATGAAGAATAAGAAATACTTGCTGGCAGTTATTGTCGTAGGATTGTTAATCGCTGTGTCGTTGATTTTAGAATCAAAGATAACCCCCCAATCTTCAGCATGCTTAGGTTGTAATTTAGTTGTTTTTGATGCTGATGTTTTAAGAGCAGATTTTATTGACTGTGAGGAGCATAATGATATTACTCCTCATATCTGCGAGCTTAAAGAAGATTTTTTTAGGTTCAATAACCACTATTCTCCATCAGATTTAACAAAAGTAAGCATGGCCTCATTTTTAACTTCTAGCTATCCAACTACACATGGAGTTTGGAACGAATTTTTTTTCTTGGATGAAAGACAGCCAGATTTAGTTAGCACTTTAAAAGATAATGGCTACAATACGATTGTCACTGGTGATTTCTCAATTCCTAAGACTGATTCTTATAATTCACAGGTTCTTTTTGAAAATTATGATGAAAAAATAGAACGATTTAATTTAAAATATTATAATGGAGAACTGTTTGGCTTAGTTGATGGAAAACCCACTTTTCTATTTATTTACAATTCTGACCTTCATTATCCATACATGTCTTTTGATCCACTAACAGTCATCAATCATCCACAAAAGCCCGATCATTTTCCAAATAATAAACCAGAATTCAATGCGATGGCTGATCAAGTATTAATCGATGATTACCCAGATGTTTTAAAAGTACCTATAATGCAAAAATTTATTAGGAAAAATGGCTCAACAAAGGGTATCTATAATTATTTTCAATATCTGTGTAGTGATGCTGATATAGAAATTAGATTAATAAACTTTTCGCAATGTTACTTAGCTATGGAGCAGACTCTAGAAGAATATTTAGATAGAAATAATCCAGAGCATATTGATTTTATAAAATATCTCTATCGAGAGAGACTTAAAAAAGTAGATATAGAAATAGGATCAATAGTTGATGATTTGAAAAAAGATAATCTATGGAATAAAACTGTTTTTGTAATTCGCTCTGATCACGGCGAAGAGTTTATGGAGCATGGCAAGCTTAATCACTGGAATAACCTATATGAAGAGGTGGTCAGAGTTCCACTTTGGATTCATATTCCTAATAAAAATAGCAATTTTGTTGAGAATATTACTCAAACAATCGATGAAGCACCAACTTTGCTGAGAGCACTTGGAATAGATCCGCATCTACTTATGCAAGGGAGAGATCTGTTTGGATCGAATAACAATAATGAACAAACTGGCTCAGTTATTCTTCAAAAATTTTTTGGTTTAATATTTAGTATTAGGAATGGTAACTATAAATTGATTGCAATACATGACGATGTTGTTGACTCAGATAATGTTTTTTATGAGCTTTATAATTTAGAAGATGACCCAGGTGAAAAAAACAATATCATTAAAGATAATGAAGATATCAAACAGAGGTTGATTGCAAAGTATTATTCTTTAATTAATCAGTCGCCTGTATTTAAACCTAGAAGTACTTTATTTGATAAACTGACTGAACAGCAAAAAAAGAATATGTATGAAAATGGGTATTTTTAATTACAACTAAAAATTGGTGTATCCACTCGAACTTGATCTTTATTGTAAATAATTTCGACTAAAAATGTTTTCTGACTTTGTTGACAGTAAAAATAGTAGTTATAAGAATAGTATTTAATAAACTTTTCCTGACATTCTCCAGCGGTCATGCGCTCATTTAGTTGGATCATGAATGAGGAGATGTCTAAACTATTTTGGTTAATTACACTAATGGTAGGTTTGAAGCTGGAGGGGCAAGTAATAGAATCAGATATTTCACCAGGGTAAGGAGATATATTCTCTTCATATTGATTTTTAATTCGAGCGATCCTACCTCTGATAAGTTGCTGAGAATCTTCTTTTTTTTGACCAATGATTTCAACTCTTAAAATAGAGTCGTTGTTTGCATACTTAGCTAAATAAGTAGTATCTTTGTTTTGATAAACTTCTTCTAGTCCATAGGTATCTTGTAGAGGAAAAGAAATGCAGTCTAGATTATTGCATTTTCTTTTTTTAGTAAAAAACAATAGAATCAATAGGAAAGAGATCAAGCTAATTATGATTAAAAAACTAACCTTACTAATTCTATTTTTTATTTTCATTATTGTTTCAGCTGATTATTTCTTAAGAGATAGTCTTAAACCTACTAATACTTTATCAGAAATTGACTGTAAAGACTGCAATGTAATTCTTATAGTTGTTGATACTCTAAGACAAGACCGATTGACCACCTATGGTAGTTCAAGAGTTTTAACACCTTATCTTGATAAGCTAGCTAGCAGATCATTTGTATTTTTTGATAATTATTCTGCATCCAATTGGACACTTCCAGCCATGATGAGTATGTTTACTGGGATGTACCCGCAACATCATTTAGTTACCAATAAGTACTCATATAATTCACCAGATACTTACATCAACTTAGATAAAACATCCCCTCATTTGATTACTTTGGCTCAGTATTTTAAAGAATCTGGTTATCATACCGCTGGGTTTACTGGTGGAGCGGGAGTTTCTTCAGTTTTTGGTTTCGATAAAGGTTTTGATACTTACTCGGATGAGGGTGACTTCGATAGCTTTGAGTCAACAATTCCACTAGCTATGGATTGGTTGAAAAATATATCTGCCGATGAAGACAATCGACATTTTTTATTTTTGCATGGTTATGACGTTCATGGGCAAGTGGCAAATAATGATGATTTGGAACCATATTTCTCCAAATCATATAAAGGTGATCTTCAGGGTTCAGTAGAGGAGCATGTCGAAATGAGAGATCAATACCAGATTAAGAAACAACTATTTTTAACTGATGATGATAAACAGTTTTTAATAGATCGTTATGATGACAAAGTCTTGGCAATGGATAAAAAAATAGGATTCTTCTTGGAGGATTATTATTCGCAGCTAGGTTTTGATAATCCTACTCTTGTTATTCTCACTTCAGATCATGGAGAAGAACTCTTTGACCATAATGGGATTGATCATGGCTTGACTCTTTATCAAGAAGTTGTAAAAACCCCCCTACTCATTCATTTGCCAGAGCAGACTAAATCTATTAAAGTTGAGAGTAGGACTTCAGCAGTTGATCTATTGCCAACAGTTTTGGATTTAGTGGGTATAACTCAAAACTCTAACGCTGCTTTAGATGGAGTTTCTTTTAAACCTACTTTTTTGGGAGATGAATCTCAGGAAGAGGTTTTATTCCATTCTGATTATAGATATCTGAGCTCTTTAAGAGGTGGCATCAATAAAGATAATTTTAAAATGATTAGTGACTTAGTCGAGCAAAAAAATGAGTTATATGACTTAAGCCAAGATAATCAAGAAAAAAATAACCTAGCCAGTAACAATGATGTTAAAAACGAATTAGTTACTAATTGGCTTAAAAACTTCTTTTGGCAATTAAAGCTATAGCTTTTAATCAACAAAACTAAGAGCTATGCCAGTTTTATTAGCACGGCCAGTTCTGCCGATACGATGAATGTAGTCTTCTTTAGTTTGAGGAAGATCGAAGTTGATAACATGAGTTACATCATCAATATCTAGGCCTCTAGAAGCAATGTCAGTAGCTAATAGCACTTGAATATTGTTTCTTTTAAACTCTTTAAGAGCTCGTTGGCGTTGACCTTGAGATTTATTACCATGAATAGCAGCTACTCTGAAGCCTTTTTGGTATAGGGTTCGATCGAGTTTATCTAAGCCACGCTTAGTTCTACCAAAGACGAGGACTTTATCAAAGCCTTCTTGGTTAAGTAAATCTTGAAGTAGGCTAGTTTTCGACTGCCCATTAACTTTGATTACATCTTGATCGACATTGGTAGAAGCTTTTTGAGTTTCTACTTGAACCATAACTGGATCTTTTAGAAAGCTACCAACAACGCTGTCTAGTTTGCTGGGCAAAGTAGCAGAGAAGAAGAGAGAATGTCTGTCTTGTGGTAGGTTGGCGATCACATATTTCATGTCGTTAATGAAACCCATGTCAAACATTTGGTCAACTTCGTCTAAGACAATAGTTGAGAAATCATTGAAATTTAAAAACCTGCGTTTTTCAAGATCAATTAGTCTACCTGGGGTTCCAATAACAAATTGAGGATTTCTGCGCAATGCATCGATCTGACGATTGATTGAGGCGCCGCCAATACAAAGGCTAGAATTTATTCTTAAGCTTCTGGCAAATAATTTTACTTCTGATTCAATTTGAACAGCCAACTCTCTAGTTGGGGCCATGATTAATACTTTTTCAGATTTTCGTTGATAGATGTTGTCTAGCAAAGGAATTAAAAAGGCAGCTGTCTTACCAGTGCCAGTATTAGCTAATCCAACCACATCTCGGCCCTCTAAAATATAGGGGATGATTTGATCTTGGATTGGGGTGGGGGTGTCATAGCCTCTGGCTACAATATTGTGTTTGAGTTGATCGCTAATGGCGAAATCTACAAACTTATTTTCCACCACATAAGTGGGTTGTGGAGCTGGATTTTGAACAGCTTTTCTGATTAGCATTGAGGGATCAAATGAGCCCATTCTGCCTCTGCCTCCAGAAAATCTGCCAGAGCGACGGTTATTACCGCCACGTTGGTTACTTCTAGAATTAGAAAAAGATCGTCTTGAACGATACATATAATACTTCTTTCTTTATAAATACGAAAGGCAAAAGACAAGAAGCAAAAAAAAGGAAAATTGAAAAAAACGAAGATTCAAAAATCTAGATGCGAGCTTAAACCCATTGGGTATTTTTATTTTAACAAATTTGATTGTAGCACACTGTCATTATATATGCAAGTTATAGGATTCTAAATCTGGCTATTTTTCTCTTTTTATCTGAAAAAATAATCGTATAATTATGTAGTATGCAGCAATTCATGGTTCGTGTTTTTTTACCTTTAATAATTTTCATAGTTTTTTTTGCAAGTTTTTCTCAAGGCGCATCTGCTCAGGAGGTTGGTTTTAAAGCTAGTGAAGGTGTAGTTACCAAAATTATAGACAGCGGTAAAAAAAGTTTCTTAGATGAGTTAGTTGAGTTTCAAGAGCTGGAGATCAAGATTACTAGAGGAGAGAATCGGGATGAGCTGGTCGAAGTAGAAAACTTAGCCGCAGGTTTAGGAGTAGTAGGTGCTAAGTATCAACTGTATCAGCTGGGAGATAGGGTTAAAATTGCTACACAGCAAAATATAGATGGAGAAATAACTTATTCTCTTGATGGAATGGTAAAGCGAAATGGTTTATTGGTATTAGGATTATTGTTTATAGTAGTTGTATTGTTGGTGGGTGGGATTTGGGGAGCTTTATCTTTGCTGGGTTTAATAACTTCATTTTTAGTTATTTTTAAACTTATTATTCCTTTAATTATTCAAGGATTTAATCCAGTCTTAGCAGCTATTCTAGGTTCAACAATCATTATTCCCACTACTTTTTATATCTCTCATGGGTTTAATAAAAAAACTCATATTGGAGTAGTAGCGACCTTCATTGGTCTAATTATTACTGGTTTATTAGCTGTACATTTTGCAGATGCTACTCATTTAACTGGCTTTGCTTCTGAAGAAGCAGGATTTCTACAGGTAGAAAGACAAGGCTCAATCGATATCAGAGGATTACTTTTAGCCGGTATTATTATTGGAACTTTGGGGATTCTAGATGACGTGACTGTTGGACAGTCATCTGTAGTGAAGCAGCTTAAAAAGGCAAAGCCTGAGATAGGCTTCTGGGATTTATTTAAAGACGGAATGAAAGTGGGACAAGATCATATTTCTTCAATGGTTAATACCTTAGTACTAGTTTATTCTGGTTCGTCTCTACCGATGTTATTGCTTTTTTTCGATAGTCAAAAGACTTTTCTAGATATTTTAGAGTTTGAGTTAATTGCTGAAGAAATTGTAAGGATGTTGGTGGGTAGTATTGGACTAGTTTTAGCTGCACCATTAGCTACAATAATAGCGGCTTATGTTTTTAGCAAAAAGGAGAAAAACAATGATTAAAAAATTAATTAAATTCAGCTTATTATTTGTTTTTATATTTATAGCCACAGCACAGGTAGTCCAAGCACAAGTAGATTCGAAAATTTATTTGTTTTATGGGCAAGGTTGTCCTCATTGTTCTGTAGTGGATAGATATTTTGAGGAGCAAGATCTATACGCCAATTATCCAATTGAAAAAAAAGAAATTTATTCTAATAGAGATAATGCTTTATTATTTAATTCTTTACTCACAAAGTTGGGAGTACCAGAGAATGAGCGTGGTGTGCCGCTAGTAATAATTGGTGACAAAGTTATTGTAGGCGATAGGTCTATTATTGATGATTTTGTTGTTAAGGCGGATGAATTTTTATTAACTGATACTGAGGATCAGCAGGATGAGTCAGATTTAAATAGTTCTGATGAGCCTGCTTCTTTGGATATTACTTTGCCGGCAGTCATTGGGGCCAGTATTGTTGATGCCGTTAATCCTTGCGCTTTTGCAGTTTTGATAATTCTTATGAGCACTATTCTAGTAGCAGGAGATGGTAAAAAAGCCCTTATGTCTGGCTTAGCTTTTGCTAGTTCAATTTTCATCTCTTATTTTCTAATGGGTCTTGGTTTATATAAGGCTTTAGAGTTGGGCGGTTTTACTGAGGTATTTTTCAAAGTAGTTGGTTGGATGGCAATAGTTTTAGGTTTATTAAACCTCAAAGATTGGTTGTGGTATGGCAAAGGAGTTTTAATGGAAGTGCCAATGAGTTGGCGTCCAAATCTGAAGAAATTATTAAACTCAGTCACAAATCCAGTTGGAGCATTTGGAATTGGGTTTGTTATTAGTTTATTTCTACTACCTTGTACGAGTGGTCCCTATATTGTTATCTTGGGAATGTTGGCGAATACAGTTTCGCAATTTAAAGCGATTCTCTATTTGCTGCTATACAACTTGATTTTTGTGTTGCCAATGGTTCTAATATCAGTAGCCGTTTATAAAGGTTTTGATCCAGCTAAGGCAGAAGAAATTCGTCAAAAGAGATTAAAAACACTTCATTTGGTTGCTGGCATAATCATGTTGATAATGGGAATTGTGATCGTGGGCGGCTGGATTTAAAGTTAATTACTCTTTTATTTTAATTGCTTTGCTATTAATAATTCCATCAGCTAACTTTTTGTAAGTTCTATCTAATGTTCTGGCAAAAGTTGGTTGAGAGATCTCCATTTGTTCAGCTGCTTTTATTTGATCTAATCCATCAACATCATGAAGTTTTAGAGCTTCAAGTTCATCTTTTTCTAAAACCACTTCTTTTAGCTCCCTCAGAGGAATGCCTCTGGGTTTGAAGTAATGAACGTTGGGTTTAAATTGCAAGCGACGTTGTTTTCTGGGTCTTGGCATTTAATTATTTTTCTTGGATTAATTCAGCTTCTTCTTTTTTAATATTATTTAGCTCTTTTTCGAGTTCTTGCTTGCGATCTGCAAGAGATTGTTTTTTGTTTGAGCTAGAAATACATTGTCCTAGACCTTTGCCGGTTCTAGGTCCCATTCCTTGAGGTCCTGTTTTATCAAATCTTGGCATAATCATTTCCTTTCATATTATTTATGAATATATATTCATTATATCTTATATCCATCTTCAATATCAAGTTTGTGTATAATGAGTTTCTTAGTAATAAATAAAAGGATTTTATTTATGAACACTCCATCTTTTAGTCACCCTATGGACGAGCTTGTTTACCAGGCAGTTTTTGGCGATGATAGTCAAAAACAAGCCGCCAGGTTTTCTATTTGGCAGCAAGCAATTACTGGGGGGATTGTTCCTGCTTCAATTAATGATTTTTATATGGCCAAAGGCGATGGCCGAGTACCCAAAGATCTGACTGTACCAGCGATGAATATTCGTGGAATGGCCTACGATACCGCTCGAGCTGCTTTTTCAGCTGCTAAAAAACACAGTGTAGGTGCCTTAATTTTTGAAATTGCTAGATCTGAGATTGGTTATACTGATCAGCGACCAGAAGAATACACCACTGTGTTGATGGCTGCAGCCTTGCGAGAAGGTTGGTCAGGACCATTGTTTGTTCAAGGTGATCACTTCCAATCTAAAGCATCTAGGCCAGGTGTGCCTAAGGAGGGTGAGATCGAAACTATTAAGGATTTAATTGCAGAAGCTATCAGAGGTGGTTTTTATAATATCGATATTGATATGTCGACTTTAGTTGATTTAGATAAATCCACCGAAGCAGAACAACAACTAGCCAACATTGATTACTCTTTAGAGATAACTAAATTTGTTCGAGATTTAGAGCCAGCTGGAGTCACCGTTTCTCTTGGTGGTGAGATTGGTCACATTGGTGGCAAAAACAGTACTTTAGAGGATTTAAGAGCTTATGTGGATGGCTTTAATGCTGGTTTAACTCCCGATACGATTGGGATGAGTAAAATTAGCATCCAGACTGGGACTCACCATGGTGGAGTAGTTTTAGCAGATGGTACTTTAGCTGACGTAAGTGTTGATTTTGGAGTTTTAAAAGATGTTTCTCAAGTGAGTAGAGATGAGTACGGGATGGGAGGAGGTGTTCAACATGGGGCATCTACCCTTCCAGACGAGTACTTCAATCAATTTACTAAGTCTGAGGCAGTTGAAGTTCATTTAGCAACTGGTTTCCAGAATATTCAGTTTGAGCATGAGGCATTCCCAAGTGAGTTACGAGACAAAATGTATGCTTGGCTAGATGAAACCATGAGTGATGAGCGCAAGCCAGAACAAACAGTTGAGCAATTTCACTATAGTTTCCGTAAAAAAGCTTGGGGAGAGTTCAAGCAGGCAACTTGGGATATGCCAGAGGAAAATAAAACTAAGATTCGGCAGTCTCTTGAGGAAAGATTCTCTTTCTTCTATGAGCAGCTGAATGTGGTCAACACAGCTGAGTTAGTTAATAGTTTAGTCAAGCCAGTTGCTCCAGTTAAGACTGAAGTCGATTTTGGATTTTCTAAAACCAATGACGATGATGTGAGTGGTTTAGCAGATTAATAAATATTAGTTGAAAGGAAGCGTTATGCCACCGATTACTAATTTAACCGATCATTTGCTAAAAGCTCATGTCTTTAACCAACGCAGCCGTGAACTAGCAGAAATTCTCAACCAGATCATGATTTCAGCCAAGATAGTTTCACACAAAACTAACCGAGCTGGCTTAACTGATATTTTGGGAGCTGCTGGGAAAACTAATGTTCAAGATGAAGAAGTCCAGAAACTAGATGAGTATGCTCATGATATTTTTGTGAGATTGCTTAAGCAGTCTCCGTATATAAAAGCAGTTGGCTCTGAAGAAGAGCCTGACTTGATTGTCTTCAATGAAGACTATCATGATCAAGCTGAATACATTATGCACATGGATCCACTAGATGGTTCATCTAATATTGATGTCAATGTGAGTGTGGGAACTATTTTTCTCATCTATCGTAAGCAAAGTTTTGGACAGAATTTAGAAAAGAGTGATTATTTACAGCCAGGAAAGAATGCGGTTTGTGCTGGATATGTACTTTATGGTTCTAGCACCATGCTAGTCTATTCTACAGGGCAAGGAATGCATGGCTTTACTCTTGATCCAAACATTGGTGAGTTTTTGCTCTCACATGAGGATATGACTTTACCTGAGGCAAGTAATATTTATAGTGTTAATGAAAGCTATCAACCTAAATGGGATCAAGCTTTAGCCGATCATGTTAGCCAAATGAAGACAGATCAGGATATCTCTGGCAAGCCCAAGACAGCTCGTTACATTGGGTCGTTAGTGGCTGATTTTCATCGCAATTTATTGAAGGGTGGAATCTTTCTTTATCCAGCAGACAAAAAGCATCCAAATGGGAAGCTGCGCTTGCTTTATGAAGGGATCCCCTTTGCATTTTTAATTAAGGCAGCCGGTGGTTATGCTAGTGATGGCCAACAAGACGTGTTGGAGATAGTACCCACTGAGTTGCATCAGCGAGCTCCTCTATTTATTGGTAATAAACCCGATGTGAAGTTAGTAGAGAAACTACTAAAGAAATAGCTTAGTTGAGTTGTTGTTGGATGTAGGTGTGAACACTTTGCCAGCTAGTTTTTGGGATGACAATAAAAGCACCCGCTGAAGATTTGGAGGTGATAAAGACATTTTTTGTGCTGAGGACGACGCTTTTGACTTCAAAGTTTTTGGTAGTTTTTAAGGCTGGCACTAAATATTTAACAATTTCCAAATTGATATCAGTCGTAAAGTGCTTGATTGTTTTTTTGAAAAAATCTGGTGCATTTTCAAGCGCTTCAATTGACCAAAGTTTATTCCCAATGGCTTTGAGTAACGCATGTTGACGTTGGCTGCGAGAAAAATCTCCACCAGCGGATCCATGACGAGAGCGCACATATCCGAGGGCGTCGCCACCTTCCATTTTTACTAATCCCTGTGGGAAGTATAGGTGCTCATAGCGGCACTCAAACTGTTTTTCAAGATTAAATCCGGAGTAGCTGGCGGTTACTTCAGCAACTTCCTCAGGAGTCATGCCACATGGGTTTAGTTCTTCGCCCTTGATTGGGTACCAAGAATCATCGAGTGTTTCAGGGACATTAACTTCAATTCCATCTAGTTCTTGACCTATGAGGCGCTTGAAGCCGACGAAATCAACCGCCATGAAGTAATCAATTTGGAGTCCAGTCACGGCAGTAGCCATTTGTTTAGCGACTTGTCCACCACTAGTGATGGGTTTATTTGGATCTGCTCCTAAGGTAAAAGCAGTGTTGATTTTGGCTTGTTTGTTGTTGGGAAGTTTGACCCACAGATCGCGGGGTACAGAAATGAGATTAATCTGAGATTTTTCGAAATCGATGTGAGCTAGCTGAATGACGTCTGTTAGGAATCCACCTTGGTGACCAGCACCGCCGTAACCTAGGAGGAGTACGGTTAATGTTTTAAGTTCTTCAGCAGGTACTTCGGAGATATCAACCTCTGTTTGAGCTGAGAGAACCTCAGGGAAGTTTTCAGGATCAGCAGCTGTTTCTTTTTGCTGAGAAACAAAAAAAGTCACCGTGGCAGCGATGGTGATGACTAATACACCAGCCACGATTAGAGAAACCTTTTTGTCGGTGAATATTTTTTTCATTTTTGTGGCAGAGGATGTAATTCACCACCTTTTCTGTAAATCGCTGTTTCTTTTGGTTTAGGCATTTTTTGTCCAGTGATTTCTTCATATATTATAGCTGGATCTTCTAATTGCAGCGTATGTGGTTTTAGCTTTTGCTTAGCTTCATCAAAATTTTTACTATTCAGTAGTATTCCTAATGTCCAAATAATAAAATTATCTATATCTAGTATTTCTAATTTTTTCTTCTCACCATCTTCTTTAAGAATGAAAGGCCTATCTTTTTCTCTTCCATTCGGTCTTTCTAATGGTATGGTATTGGTAGTCATTACCAACCTTACTTCTTCAAGCTCTAAGACTTCTTGAATATTCTTGTAATAGTCGTTACCAGATAATACAGCATGAGTTGCACAGATAATAATCTCTTTAGCTCCATTTTTAAGTAGTTCATCTACAGTTTTTTTAATTGTGCCACCACTACTAATCATGTCATCAACTAAAATTATTCTTTTTCCTCTAACATTCCCAAAAATTAATTCATGGTGAGTTTTACTTTGAACACCTCCCATGATTGATTCTCTCCACTTACGGATAATAGCAATCGGTAGATCGAGGTATTGACTAAGTGCTTTCACTAAAGGTAAATTACCGGCATCTATTCCACATATCATTGTATCCAGATCACTTCTAATTAAATTTAGTTTTTTTATCTCATCAGCCATGAGAAAAGCTGCCGTTAGATTCATAGTATCAATTCCTTCAGCTCTGAATTGATCTAATGCCGTATGACTATGGGCGTCTAAATTAACAAAATTATTTATTCCAGCCGTATGTTTCATTAAAGTAGCCATAGCTTTTGAAAAACTAGCTTGCCCTTGAACAATAGCCACCTCGCCTTCCCTACCATGAATAGGTTTTCGAGTTCTTGAATCCTGTCTCCAATCCATAAATACAGATAAGGCTGTTACGTTCATCACATTAGGCCCAGCTGGGTCACTGTTCTGAGTTAAAGCATGGATCTTGAACATATCTACTATCGCATCTTCCCAATTATCACCATTTAGCAACCATGGTATTGCTACATTCGGAGCATAATCAGAGATTAGTAGTGGCATTAAGCTGGAAAAGTCTCTTAGAGAAAGACTAAATGAAGAGAAGTGTTCTTTTAGAGAATGAGATAGGATGGGTCTATAAAGTCTAAAAGTGTTGGGAATTAATAGAGGATTCGTCGATTTTTTTTCAGTTGCTAATGCCATAAAGCAAACTTTGTGTGGCAGATGATTCTAACTAGACTAAATATTAACTAAATAATATAAGAATAGCAATGCCTATTTTGATGCATAATTTATAGATTAAGTCACTGTGTTACAATTTTTCAAATATGACTGAGGTTCAAAAGATGGATTTTTTACATGCGCTATATATTGCAGCGATTGTGGCTGCAGAGCTGATGGGCAGCAAAATATTTGCTGTGGGGGGAGTCAATGCCTCGGTAGCTATTTTTGTTTTACCCCTGACATTTAGCATCAACGACATCATCTTCGAAGTTTATGGCAAAAAAAGAGCCCTTAGTTTTGTGCGCAGTGGTCTCCATATCTTATTCTTCTTAGTAGCATTTAACATTCTTGCCTTAGTATTGCCTCCTGCAGATAGATTTCTAACTACCAACGATGCTTATAATTTAATTTTTTCTAAATCCCTTCGAATTACTGTAGCTAGTTTGTTCGCCTTTTGGACAGCAGAAAGACTAGATGTCTATGTTTTTTCAAAACTAAAAGAAAAATTCAAACATCATAAGTTTTGGGTAAGAAACAATCTCTCAAACCTATTTGGCCTGCTGCTAGATACAACCGTTTTTATGTTTTTAGCTTTTTATCAGCCTGGCAATTTTTGGTTCATCTTATCTCTAGTTTGGCCATATTGGTTGTTAAAATTTGCTTTTGCTGCTTTTGGGACACCCATTACTTCATTGGGAGTTAAGTGGCTACAAAAAAAGAACTCAAAGTAATTCGTATTTATCAAATATCTCTTTAACTTCTTGGCTATTATTGGTTAGCACTAATTGTTTTCTGACTTCTTTAGCTTTCTCGAAACTCTTGATGTACCAACTTAGATGTTTTCTCATTGGTAAAAAAGAATACTTTTCATCTTCATTAAATGTTTTTTCATATAGCTGAGCATGTTCTAGAGCAACTGCAGCTTTTTGGTTGATGCTTGCATCTTCATCATTAAATGCCCAGGGATTACCAAAACTAGCTCTGCCGATTAGCACCCCATCTACTCCAGATTGATTTACTTTTTCTAGAGCCTCCGCTTTAGATGAAACATCGCCATTGCCAATAATTAAAGTCGAGCTATCTTTAGCTATTCGAACTGCTTTGCCGATTTCATTCCAGTCGGCTTTACCACTATAGCCTTGGCGCAGAGTTCGCCCATGGATGGCTATCGCTGCAGGTTTAGTTTCCAGCAGTATTGGTAGCCATTGATCAATAATTGGGCTATCAAAACCAATCCTAGTTTTCACACTGACCGGGATACTCTGATGTTGCTGATATTCTTCAGACAGATTTAGGCTTCTTTTTTCTACTTCTTTAGCTATTTCAGGAGTAATATGCTCACAATCTGTGGCTGTTTTGCCATTTACCCAATCTTGGACACCAGCTTGAGTGGCTTCAATAATCTCTTGAGCTAATTTTGGAGTATTTATTAAACCTGCTCCAGCACCACCATTAGCCACACTTTTAGCCGGACAGCCCATATTGATATCTATTCCATCAAATCCGAGCTGACAAACTACAGTCGCAGTTTCTCTAAAAAATTGAGGAGTTTTACCATATATTTGAGCAATGATGGGTCGCTGGGTTTTATCAAAGATAAAATCTCGTAGCGGCACCGTTACTCCTCTGCAAAAACCCTCTACAGTCGCAAATTCGGTGTAGATGATGTCTGGCTGTCCATATTTTTTTTGAATATATCGATAAGGATGATCTCCAACTCCATCCATAGGAGCCAGCCCAATAAAAGGTTTTTCAAGTTTTGACCAAAAATTAGTTTGATTAGTAAGATCTGATTTCATGAAGTTAATTATAACCTGAATTTAACGATCTTAAAATTAAGTTGCTTGGCATGTATAATCAATGGTTATGGCTGACAATCAAGTTTCACCATCATTAGTTAAGGATACTAAGATTAGTTCTTCTGGTGTGTTGTTACCAGTTATGAGTGGCTTGGTTGCAGTGATTGTTGTTTTTTTAGTTTATGCTTTTTTCAAAGGATGGACTTTTAATTTTTACGCTAATATTTTATTTGGTTTCTATGCTTTGACGAAGCAAATTTGGGTGTCAGTAGTTTTGTTGGGAGTTACTCAAACTTTATTGATGGTCCCATTTCGTGCCATTAGAGTCATGCAGTCACATAATACGCAGAAATTTCAGGATAAAATCGATGAATTGAAACTAGAAGATCAGCAAATAGCTAGAGTTAAGAAGAATTTTAGACAAGGCAATATGACCTTCTTGTTCTATGTAGTTGATTTTATGATCCAGATAACTCTATTTATCTCGATTGGGCGATTATTTTTGACAGATTTTTATGCCAACAAAATTGATCCCAGTATTTTATTAAAATTTATTCCTTATCCAGTTTATCCCCTCCAGGGTTTATGGTTCAAGATTCCTTATCCGATAGTAACCAGATCTAAGGATTTTGGACTATGGATTGTTTTCTGGGCCTGGATTTTAATTTTACTTTCACATGTTTTTATCTATCTAGCTAAAAGAATGAAACATAGATTTATGTTGAATACAAAAAAAACTTCATCGGCAGAGGATTCAGAGGGCGAGGAGCCTGAGCAGAAAGTAGTCGCAGAGACCAAACCACAACTTGAATCTCAACAAAAAGCTAAGCAGACAATGGGATTTTTAGGGAGCTCAACCATAATTTTATTTGTGGTAGCTTATATTGTGGTGAGAAACTTCCCCCTAGCTTGGGAGTTTAGGATTTTTTCTGGGGATGTCAGTATTCCTAATCGAACTCTAAATACGGTGACGGCGATTGCTACATTCATAATGGTGATCTGGTTTGGTCTGCAAGATATCTTGAGGCAAGGCAAGTTAGCCCAAGAAAAAGGTATTTCTGAGGAGGTGATTGAGATGACTCAAGCAGAAATGTTTAAATCTAACTTATTTAATGCCACTCTAATTGGATTGGGAGCATTTTTTATCACCAACTTAATCCCCTCTGCCTTTGAGTTATCGATTTTTACCTTTGAGCTAATTGCTATTTCTTCACCATTTACTTTAGACAAGTTCATTCTAAAGCTCCGTGGCATGGGCCAAGCTTAGTCTTTTTCTTGTCTTTCTACCCCAAAATGTTCTATAATCTAAATAACATCAAGAGTGATGGGTAGAGATCCGGCTTGTTAACCCATTCAGCAACCACCAATTTTAAATTGATAGGTGCTAATTCCGGCCCAGAAAGGGGAGATGCTCATGTCTTTAATAACCTATTTCACTTCCGAGTCAGTTTGCGCAGGTCATCCTGATAAAATTGCTGATCAAATTTCAGATGCAATCTTAGATGCAGTCTTGACGCAGGACAAATTCAGTCGAGTTGCAGTTGAGACTTTAGTCACCACTGACAGAGTAGTTCTAGCAGGCGAAGTAACCACCTCAGCTCAGGTAGATTATGAGCAAATTGCTCGTGATCAAATAAAGAAGATGGGTTACATAGATGATAAGTTTGATTTTACTCACCGCTCTCCTATTTCCACCTATATTCATCAGCAATCTCCAGAGATTTCCACTGGCGTAGATAATGATGGTGCTGGTGATCAGGGAATGATGTTTGGTTATGCTTCTACAGAAACTCCGGAATTAATGCCTTTGCCAATCACTCTCGCTCATAAATTAGCCCAGAAAATAGACCAAGCTCGTGAAGATAAGACTCTTGATTACTTGCGTCCAGATGGAAAAACTCAAGTCACAGTGAAGTATGAAAATGGTCAGCCAGTTGGAGTGGAAACTGTAGTTTTAGCAGTTCCCCACGACGAGGATATTCCATTAAAGCAGGTAAAAAAAGATTTGTACGATCAGGTAGTATTGCCAGTTTTAGCAGAGTATAGACTTGATCTCAAATTAAATCAGTTGATAGTTAACGGCACTGGAGTGTGGCACATTGGTGGTCCAGCTAGTGATACAGGTATGACTGGACGCAAGATCATCGTCGATGGTTATGGAGGTTATGCTCGTGTTGGAGGCGGTGCCTT
Source organism: Minisyncoccota bacterium (assembly GCA_018646985.1). GTDB lineage: Bacteria > Patescibacteriota > Microgenomatia > UBA1400 > PJMF01 > JABBGTR01. Next base: position 52,409 of record JABGTR010000004.1, on the reverse strand, counting down.
CTCTGGTAAAGATGCAACTAAAGTTGATCGATCTGGAGCTTACGGCGCTCGTTATATTGCTAAAAATTTAATTAACAAAGGCTTAGCTGACCAGGTTGAGATTGGATTAGCCTACTGCATTGGTCAGTCTCACCCAGTGATGAAAACTATAAATACTTTTGGAACTGCTAAAGTTGATGAGAAAGTGCTGGAGGTTTTTGTAGATGATATTTTAGACACCTCGGTAAAGGGAATTATCAAAGCCTTTGATTTGCATCGACCAATTTACCTACCTACTGCTGCCTACGGTCATTTCGGCAAAGCAGAGTTTCCTTGGGAACAACTAGTTTAGTACAATTGATAATATGGATCATCTGCCTGAGATTGCTAAGTTACTTCGTTACTATTGTTTGGTATCTACCTCAGCTGCCGGCTCTGGTCATTTAACTTCATCTTTATCGGCAGTAGAGTTAATGACAGTCTTATATTTTGGTGGTTTTCTTAAATATGATCTAAAGAATCCAGATCACCCCGACAATGATCGGGTAATTTTTTCCAAGGGTCACGCTGCTCCTCTTTTTTATTCACTTTATGCAGTAGCTGGGAAACTAACTGAAGCAGATCTCAAAACATTGCGCCACATAGATAGTCCCTTAGAAGGTCATCCCAGTATTCGTTTTCCTTATACGGAAGTAGCTACTGGTTCTTTAGGACAGGGTTTGTCAGTGGGGGTGGGCTTGGCCATAAATGCTAAATATCTAGATAGCTCAACTTATAAAACTTATGTTTTGTTGGGTGATAGTGAGATGGCTGAGGGTCAAGTTTGGGAGGCAATGCAGCTAGCTAGTTACTACAAGCTAAATAATTTAGTTGGCATTATTGATGTGAATCGCTTGGGACAAAGAGGTGAGACGATGACGGGTCATGATGTGAGTGACTATGCTTATAAAGCTCGGGCCTTTGGTTGGGAGACGATTGTAATTGATGGACACAACTTGACTGAGGTTGCCAAGGCTTATCAAAAAGCTAGTCTAGTTAAAGATGTGCCGGTGATGATCATCGCCAAAACTATAAAAGGAAAAGGTCTCTCTTTTTTAGAAGATCAAGACAACTGGCATGGTAAAGCTTTGAGCCAAGATCATCTTCAGAAAGCCTTGATTGAGCTAGGGGATGTCAATGTGAGCTTGAAAGAGAATATTTTACTGCCTAAAGAGATAGGGCTTAAAAAGAGTCAGAGCAATGAGATTAAGCTAGATAAATTTTTAGCTAAGCCAGTCAAAAAGCACTTAGCAACTCGCAAAGCTTATGGAAATGCCATTACTAAACTAGGTGCAAAGAATCAAAAAATAGTGGTTTTAGATGCAGAGATGGGTAACTCTACTTTTGCTAATATTTTTGCTGCAGCTTTCCCAGATCGTTTTTTTGAGATGTTCATTGCTGAGCAGAATATGATCAGCGTCGCAGTTGGTTTGTCGAGAATGGGAAAAATTCCCTTTATCTCTACCTTTGCTTCTTTTCTAACTCGTGCTTTTGATCAAATCAGAATGGCTCAATACTCGAAAGCTAATATTAAACTTATTGGCTCTCATGCAGGGGTATCAATTGGTCAGGATGGTCCATCTCAGATGGGGTTGGAAGATATATCAATGTTCAGATCAATTCGTGACAGTGTAGTGCTGTATCCTAGCGATGCAGTTTCTACTGAAAAACTAGTCCAGCAGATGACAAATCATAAAGGTATCTCATATTTAAGAACCACCAGGATAGATACGCCAATTATTTATAAACTAGATGAAGAATTTAAAATAGGTGGTAGTAAAGTTATTTATCAGTCAAAAAAAGATGTGGCTACGGTAATAGCTGCTGGGATTACATTACATGAAGCGATGAAGGCCTATCGTCAATTACGCAAAAATAAGATTAATATTAGAGTAATTGATCTCTATAGCATTAAGCCTTTAGATATTGAGACTCTAATGAAATCAGCTCAAGAAACAAAGGCTCTTGTTACTGCCGAAGATCACTATCAATTTGGTGGTATTGGAGAAGCCGTGAAAGCTGCTTTGGTCAATCAAAACACACCTGTTCACTCACTATATGTCGATCAGCAGCCACGGAGTGGCCAGCCAGCAGAATTATTAGCTCTTGAAAAAATAGATGCCGCAGCTATTGTGGAGAAAGTTAGATCTCTAATTTAGTGAACATGATAGTAGCTTCCCTGATGTTTTTTTGAGTCAACTGCTGCTTTCCAAACAGTGTAGTTTTGTGATTGATAAATTTTATCTGGATAGTCACTGAGATAATTTCTGTCTTCAACAAATCTATTTAAGCAGCTCTCATTAATAAGCTCTGGTAGTGTTCTATGATCACAAACAAAATATAAGTAGTTGATGTCCGTTGTGATTGGATAATGACTAACTCCATAATTAGTTAGTTTAACCAATGGCTTGTCAAATAGTTCTTCTAAATAAAACCAAACTCCACTAGTGCCCCAACCATCAAAGTGCTGAAAAACTGTGGTGGAAAGTGCTACTATTCCAAAATTAATTGAGTATTTTCCCTCATGATTCATATTTTTTTGATCACTAAATATTACCTCAGCTACTTTATAGTTTTGTTCTAAAAATGATTCGGATGGAGTTTGAAAAAATATCAAATTTTGAGTTGGAAGATAAATTAGAAATAGGATGACACTTACGACAACTAATCCTAAATAGTTATTAATAGAAATTAGTTGTCTTATGCCTAATGAGAATAGAATTAAAAAGAATGGCAGGGTGCTAAAAAAGTAGCTTGTAAGAATTTCTTTTGGGAATAGTCCTCCTATTAGAGCTGAAAAAGCTAGGCTGATAATAATCCAGTTAGTTTTTTTTGACCGTGAGCGTTCTTTTTTACAAAAAAATGAAAAAGTGATTAAAATAAAAGTTATTAAAACTGCTAAATATGATGGCGTATCTGCCCAAAGCATATGTTTTAGTTTTGATATTAATTCATGAGATTTGTTAAAGAATGAAGTGTCTGATCCTTTAAGAATTATTAACAAGAAAAAAATCTGATCAAAAATCTTAACCTTATAAGTAGTAATTAGCCATGAAAAAATTAGTCCGACTGTGGTTGCAACGGGTAAAAAAATATTTTTAAGTGAAAGATTATTTTCTAAAATTTGACTCCAAAAATAAGAAACCCAAAAGACTCCCACTGGTAATATTAGGAATACTCCATAGTGAAGATGCAGCGGGAATAATAATAAAAAAATCATTAGTAAAAGAAGAGCAAGGCTTTTCTTTTTCTGGTTTTTTAATAAAACCCATAGAAACAGTAGTGAGAATATGGGAAGTAAGTTCGGTTGCCATACTTCTCTGCTTTGGAAGATCAGTTGGTTGTGGAGCGCAAAAACTATAGCAGCAATAATTCCAGTAGTTTTATCACCTAGTTGTTTCCCCACTAAGTAGGCTAATGGAATTTGTGTAGTTAATAAACTTGCCCAGAGGTACATCATGGAAGTCGGATTTTGTGTAATCATCCATAAAAATGTGACTAAATAGTAGTAAACTGGTGAATTCATAAGATAGTTAAGGCCACCAGCAGCTAAGGGTCCTCTATTAACTGTTTCTTTGTATTTGTAAATATGCTCGGCTACCAGCATATCTCTAGCCTCATCATAACCAGCTTGACTCCACACCTGATTGGGTAGGTTGTAGAACCTTAGCCAAAGGCCAATTACAATGATTATTAGTAGAAAAATTTGAAAACGATTTTTGAAAATAATTCTTTTAATCACTAAAGTATTATAGAGAAAACTTCAACTTTGTTTTAGAATGAGTTTTATGCCTGATAAATTTACCGCTACCTGGGTTTCACATAGTTCGATTGGAGATTTCTTGAAATGTCCTCGGGCTTATTATTTAAATAATGTTTATAAGAGTCCAGAAACAGGGCGAAAAATACAGCTCATGAGTGCTCCACTAGCTCTTGGTGGTGCAGTCCATGAAGTGCTTGAGTCTTTGTCAGTTATTCCTTCTAAAGATAGGTTTAGAGAATCCTTAATTGAGAAGTTTGATCGTGTTTGGCAGAAACACCATGGAGAGAAAGGTGGCTTTAGTAGTGATGAGCAGGAGCGAGAGTACAAAGATCGGGGTGAAAAAATGTTGCGTCAGGTGATGAGGAATCCTGGTATTTTAAATAATTTGGCAATTAAGATTAAAGAAGACTTGCCTCACTATTGGATTTCTGATGAAGATAATATTATTCTTTGTGGAAAGGTTGATTGGCTGGAGTATCTTGAAGATGAAGACGCAGTCCACATTATTGATTTCAAAACTAGTAAAAGAGAAGACCAAGGTGGTTCACTTCAGTTACCCATCTATCATTTACTAGTTCACAACACTCAGCATCGGAAGGTTGCTAAGGCTAGTTATTGGTACTTAGATTTGCACGATGAACCAGTGGAACAAAAACTACCAGATTTAATTGAAGCCCATGAAGAGGTCTTGGCGATCGCTAAAAAAATCAAGTTAGCTAGAAAACTAGAACGATTTAAGTGTCCTCAAGGCGAAGGTGGATGTCGTCATTGCAAGCCATTGGAAAAAGTTTTGGCTGGTGAAGCTAAAAAGGTAGGTGTGAGTGAATATAATCAAGATGTTTACATCATGGTAAAAGAAGAAAAGTCGCTAGAAGATCAAAGTGTAGTTATATAGCTGGTGATTAATCTTGGCTGATTTTTCTATCCATGATCATTAGAATTAACCCAACAGTCATAGTCGCTGCTGCAACTAAACCTAAACTTCCAGGGAAGAAGTTTTGAATTAGAAATCCTCCTAATAATGGACCAATTATCTGAGAAATACTCCCAAGAGAATCACTAACTCCCATAAATTCACCTAGTTCATCTTTGGGTGCCTGATTTGAAACGTGAGAAGTTAAGCTAGGTCTAAGTAGACTAGCGCCAAAAGCAAAGATGATTGTCGCTGTGGTGATAGCAGCTCTAGTCTGCATCCAAGGAGTGGCTCCCAGAGCAAGAATAATGGTTGCGGCTCCAATGATTCTCAATTTATCCTCATCCATAATATTTAATAGCTTGGGAAGAATTAGAATTTTAATGAAAATAGTTACTGCTCCGATGATAGCAAAAATATAGCCGATATCTTGAGATCCAAAATTAAATTGACGTTCTGCATAAAGGGCAAAGCTACTTGCCCAAAGACCATGTGTCAGCACATATGAGAAAAATTCCCAGAGAGGTAGGGATATTTTTGGTTTTGCCATTAGTAATTTAAATTGTTTAAGCTTTAATATTTTCCATGACCAGGTAAAGTTTTTGGATTTATCAACTGTCTCAGGTAGGTAAAGATATGTGGTTATGATGGTGATAGCAGCCATACCAGCAGCTAAAAATGAGGGTAGAGCATAGCTAAATTGAGCCAAGTATCCACCTAGAGCTGGTCCAATAAAAAATCCAATACTAAAAGCAATTCCGGTGAGGCTAAATATTTTAGTTCTTTCATTCTTGGGGGTGATATCGCTCAAATAAGCTTGAGCAATAGTGTAGTTGCTGCCAAGCAAACCATCGATCATTCTGGAGAGAAATAGCATCCACAAGCTATTGGCAAAGCCTAAGACAATGAAGCTGATCAATGTAGAAAGCTGGGAAAGTAATAGTAGTGGTATTCGGCCATATGAGTCACTGAGTTTGCCCATGATAGGCGCTGAGATAAATTGAAATAAGGAAAAAGTGGCCAGCACTAATCCTACTTGAGTTGGAGAAGCTCCTAAATTTTGAGCATAGAATGGTAAAAAGGGTAAAATTAATGAAAATCCTAAGACTTCCGTAATTTTAATCATGAAGATGATGGTGTGTTCTCTGCGCCATTTCATAAGGATTTATTTTACCACCAAGTTTGATTAGGTAGATAATGCACTTAGATTAAAGAAATTTAGCAAATAGAAGGATAGTGCCTGAAGCTGATCTGTAAATAGTAAAATTCCAGTAATTAAGATAAACAATCCAGAGATGAAACTGGTGATTCGAGAAATTTGGTGATGTTTTTTAATCCAAGGAATTATTTTTTCAAATCCCAGCGCAATGATCAGAAAGGGAACTCCCAACCCAACTCCATACGAAGTGAGTAGCATAGTTCCTTTTAAAGCAGAATCTGCTTGAGCTGCCCAAAATAGAATCACTGCTAAGACTGGTCCTATGCATGGTGTCCAACCAAAACCAAAGGCAATCCCTGTCAAGATAGCATGTAGAGAACGATGTTTTTTAAATTTTCCCTGAACATTAAATCTCTTCTCTCGTGATAGGAGATTATTTTTAAATATTCCCATCATAAAGAAACCTAAGGCAATAAATAAAACTCCAGCTACTTTTTCAATGAATTGTCTATAGGGATGAAGAACACTCGCAAATTTGTTTGCAGTCAACCCAAGAATCATGAAAGTAATAATGAAACCAATCACAAACATGAGGCCGGTTTTGAATCCCTGCCACTTTTTTTGACTGGCGTGTTCATCATTAAGAGTTATTCCAGACAAATAAGCTAGATAAGTTGGGACTAATGGTAGTAAACAGCTAGCAAAGAAAGTTGTAATTCCAGCTAAAAAAGCAATTAGGAAATTAACTTGAGAACCATCGAAGATGCTATGTCCCATTAGGTATTAAAGATATTTCTCAATTATTTGTTCTACTTGAACTAATGGTAATGCTCCACTAATAAGTTCAGACTCTCCATCAACAGTGAGTAGAATCGTTCCTGGTGTGCCAGAGACTCCAGCAGCAGCTCCGCCATTTTGTTGAGCAGTGACTACTTCTGTCATTTCTCCACTTTCGAGACATCCCTTAACGGCAGCTGTATTAGCTCCGCTAGCTGCGATGGCAGCATCGATGGCTTCAGGACTAAGCTTCCCTCCCAGCTGTTCATTTTGTGAGAATATCTCATCAGTATATTTCCAAAACGCATCATTTCCACTTCTATTAGCAACACACTCTGCAGCTTCTGCTGCTGATTGAGCATTGGGGTGGAAGCCTAATGGGTAGTGACGAAATACTAGAGCCACATCGTCACCATATTTTTCTATGATTTGCTTGGTAGTAGGGTGAAATCTTTCACAGAAAGGGCATTCATAGTCTGAGTACTCTACTAAGTAAATTTTAGGGTTTTTAGCACCAATTATATGATCTTCATCGGAAATCTCTGGCATTTCACTTAAAGTATCTGGGGCTTGAGCTTCAGTGGGTGCTTCAGCTAGTTGACCAGCTTGTTTTTGAGATGGGCCTCCACCTAGCTTTAACATTTTGTTTTCTGTCCAAAGAGTACCAACAAAGAATCCACTAACAAAAAAAACTATTGCTAAAAGAATGGTTCCTAGGTTACTGGTTAAAAATCTATCAGATGACATGCTAATCCCTTTCTAATTTTAAGAATACTACGAAGTGTAGTGTTTGTAGACAATAGTTGTCAACCATTGGAAACAATAAACTTATTGGAGTTCTTCTTTTAGTGCTTGGATTGCTGAGTCACCGAACTTACTAATTAGGTTTTGTATAGTGCAACGGGTGATTTTTTTTATAAATTCCTGTTTTGATTCTTTAGGTTCATATCGATAGCTACGACCATCTTTTTTTCTAGTTAAGACTTTTTTCTTAACTAGGCGCTTCATGATAGTCATGACTGTCGTGTAGGCTAGTTTTTCAGATTTTTTTCGAGATTTATTTATTGCTAGCAAAACACATCTAACGCTTGGGCAATCTTCAACCCAAACGATCTCCAATACTTCTTTTTCCAGCGGACCCAAGCAACAAGTGGTATCAGTTGACATACTACAGATTGTAGTCTGGCTGTAAAAACAACACAAGACTTATCATCAGACACTTAACTCTACATCCAGGCTATGTTAGAATGATGATCTTATGATAGATACACCAAACGAGTTTAAAAAAAATGATGTAATTGTGAGATTCGGAATTATTAATAAAATTACTAAGCTTGAAAAAATTGAAGATTCAACTGGTAAAAAAGATAAGTTAATCCATTTTGAGCCTGTTTATAAAACTCGTAGCAATGAAACTCTAAAACTATCTATTCCTCTAGGAAATCTTAATAAAACTACGATTAGGTTGCCAGCTTCTAAGGCTGTTTTGAATGATGAGCTAAAATATCTCCGTCAGGGAGAATATGAAAAGATTCAGTTTAATCAGCTTAAGGTAAAGCGAATTATTAGCACCAATGAACTTCATGATATTGCTCAAGTTCTTAAAACTCTTTGGGAAGAAAAAAGGGATGAAGATAAAAACTTTACCATCAGTAAACGAAATACTTTTGGAATGGTGATGATGCGTTTCCAGCAGGAAGTAGCCTATGTTTTAAAGATAGAGCTAGAAGATGCAGAGAAGAAGGTAGTGTCTGCTCTTGATACTGGATGGAATAGACAGCTTAAGTTGCGCGCCAGTGAAAAACCCGCCAGCGAAGATTAGTCATTGTTAGGCAGTTATCTTGGATTTGTTATGCAAAAAGATGCTTCATTTGGTTTGATACCCATGTATAAGGATGGAGATAAAGTTGAATTTTTATTAATTCAGCATGTAGCTGGTCATTGGGCTTTCCCCAAAGGCCATGCCGAAAGTGGTGAGTCTTTTTTAGAAACAGCTCAGCGTGAGTTTGAGGAAGAGACTGGAATTTTGCAGTACCAGGTCGATGAGTCGATTTCTTTTCAAGAAGAGTACTATCCGCAACGAGACAAGGTGAATGGCGAAGCCAGAGAAGGTGCTCTGGGGTATGGAGATATTTTCCATAAAACAGTAACTTATTATCCAGCCTGGGTAGCTGATAAGCAGGTTAAGATTCAAGAAGAAGAGGTGGCAGACTATGGTTGGTTTGAATGTAAAGAGGCAATGACAAAAATCACTTTTCCAGCTGGCAAAAAAGTATTAAGAGAAGTCAAAAAATATCTTAGATAAATTACAAACCTCACCTTGTTTAACTAGCACTCCTTCTTTTTCTAATAATTTTATTTTTCTTTTTATTTCCATACCAGTAGTTTGGCCATTGAAGCCACCTATTTTTCCATTGCTTTTGACTACCCTATGACAAGGAATGCGGGGAGCATCTGGATTATTTTTTAGGGCATTGCCAACTGCTTGATAAGCTCTGGTCCCCAAATTTTCTGCTAGTGCTTTATAAGTGGTCACTTGACCAGCAGGGACTTTAATTAGTAGGTCATAGATTTTTTGATTAAAGTGACTCATTTTTTTTATGCCAAAATAAATAGCCTGAAAGGCTAAGTGCTCCTATTAAAGTTAAGGCAAAGCCTATTTTTCTAGGAGGAGTATTGTTTGTAAATTTAAGTTCTATTTGATGCTTTCCTGGGTCTAATGAATAAGTAATATGCCCAGGAAACTCTTCGTCCTGATATTGAATTACTCGTTTTTGTCCATCGACCACCAACTCCCATCCTGGAAAATAGTAAGTTTTTTGAATTGCTTCTACTGGCTTTTCGGTGTCAATGACATAGCTCATTGCTGAGCCATTCCATTTTTGAATTTTTAGTTGTGCATATTCAGCTGTTTGCAAGACATCATCGTTATACAAGCTCTTCTCAGGAACTCTGAGAGAAATTTTTTCTTGTGGGAAATGTCTCGTATATTCGGCTGCCCAAATCGGCTGGAACTCATTAAAAGTAGTCGTGGTTTTAAAATACTCAAAGAGCTCGTAGTCACTCCAGCTTTGAAATCCACGGGGCTGAGCATAGACAACTGCTGAAAGCAAACTAGTTGCTAATATTACTCCGATAAAAAAGTTGTTAATCAATTTATTTTTAGTGAGATGAATGAAGAGTAAGGTAGAACTTAAGGTCACCAGAGAGAGCAACCTCCATGGATATTGAATGTACTGACCCAATCCTGAAACTAACCAGAGAGGTCTAGTAAAAGGCATTATCAGAATGATAGTTGAAAAAAAGATGATTGATAAATATTTAACTTCTTTTCTACTTTTACTTTTGTTTTTTATGATTTGCCACAGGCTAATCAGGATGATGAGCAAGTTGCTATAACCAATGGAAACAATTTTAAGAACATCTAGTCTTTCTAAGTTCTTTATTTTGTGGAAAAAGAATGACCATTGATTGGGAAACTGATCCAGGTAGTGAGTGACTGTGTCTGCTCTATCAAGAATTACAAACTTTTTTTCTATTAAAGCAGGTAGCCAGTACCAAGCTGTAATTAGTAGAGAAATAGCTGCTAGTGGGATGATTCGTTTAATTAAAGTGATGACCTGCTTTTTATTTTTTGCGCGCAGTAGGTAGTAGGTAATTAAAACTGGGGCTGAAATAATCAGGGATGTTTGATGACTTAGTAAAAGTAGAGCTAGGCTTCCTACTAGAGCCAAAGAGACTATTGGTTTTACTTTTTTACCTCCCATGAAATGTTCTATATTCCACATTACCCATGGAAGTACGGCAAAAAATGCTATTTCACCTAGGGCAGTGCGTGAGTAGATATTAATTAAGGTATAGGGCGCAGTTAAGTAGATCAAAGAGGCAAGTGCTGAGTGCCGTGGTTTTAAAGAAAATTTTTGGGCTAAATAGTAAACACCTAAAACGCCAGAAAGTACAAGGATGATGATAGTTAAGTTTAAAGCCAGCACAATTGTCACTGGTAGCGCCATATAAATCAGGGTGCTGATACTGTAGGGCAAGGGATAGGTGAAGTTTAAAACTGATGATCCGTAGCCGCTATCAAGATTTGGTGCTAATCGAGGCGGTATTTGGCCTTGTTTAACAGCCAAGTAATAGTTGGCAACTCGAGCAGCATGGAGTTCAGCATCGTCAGTATAGAGCAGTTGTTCGGAGAACAAAGGTCTGAGGATCACTAAAGAGAAAATAACTAGTAGTAGAGGAAATACTAGTTGGGTAAGTTTTGCTTTCATCTTTTTTAAACTGTTAGTGGCCAGTCTTGCGTTGGGGTTAAGATCTCTGGTTTTTTGTCAACTCTGACCATGTACTCAAACATGACTCCTTTGCCGCTGTCTTTAGTTTTAACTGTCCAACCATTATTTTCGATATAGACTCGATCATCACCAGTTACAACCTGACACTCAACACAGATAATCATGTTTTTTTCAAGCTTTGCCCCTGCCCCAGGTTTACCAAAAGCTGGGATTTCAGGATTTTCATGAAGACTTTTTCCAATACCGTGGCCCACGTATTGTTTGAGAGTATCAAAACCAGCTTTATAAGAAGTGTTGTGCATGGCAAATCCTAGGTCTCCAGCTGTATTTCCTGGCTTAGCTAGTTTGACTGCATTCAAAACTGCTTCACGACCAATTTCTAACAGTTTTTGATCTTCAGCTGAAATGCTGCCTACTCCCACGGTAAAACAATGATCTGTATAAAAACCTTGATAAATAATTCCAAAATCGATTTTGACTAAATCACCTGCTTGAATTTTTCTTTTATCGCTGGGGATTCCATGTAAAATTTCATCATTAACAGAGATGCAGCTGTTAAAACCATAGGTTAGATGACCGCTTACCACACCTTTAAAAGACGATCTCACCCCATTCTTTTTGCATAGCTCACCAGCTAAGATATCTAGTTCAATCGGGTAAACCCCAGGTTTAATAGCTTCTCGTAGCTGAGACAAAATTTCTTTAGAAAGTTGAGTGGCTTTTTTATAAGTAGCTAGTTCTGTTTGAGATTTAATAATCATTTATTCCTTATAAAAAGTAAACATCCCTTTTTCATAGATTATTTTTTGGCTGCCATCAGTTAAGTGAGCAGTTACGGTACGATCGGTGGTAGAGACGATATCAGTATGTTCTGCAGAGTCATTGAAACCCATCTTCTCCCACTGTTTTTTACTAATAGTGCTAGGATCACCACGATAACAATCTTTATATGCTTTTCCGACTGCCAGATGGGTATTACCAAATGGGCCACCGACATTCTCATCAAATAAGGTTTCTGCCATAGGATGAGTAATGCGTGACATTCGCTTATCAGTCAGTGAATACTCACCGATCTTATTAGCATTAGGACTCTTGAGCATTTCTTGTAAAATTTTATTGCCAGTTTTGGCTTTAGCTTCGACAACTAAGCCTTTTTCTAATTTTAAATAAACATTTTCGATCACATTGCCATAGCGGTAGAGAGGCTGATTAAACTGAATCCAACCATCTACGCCACGCCAATCTGGAGAGGTAAAGAACTCAAAACTAGGAATATTTCGTCCACTACCACCATTCCAAATTCGATCAGCACCCAACTTAATCCTCAGATCTACATCAGGTCCTTTGACTTCTAACCACTCGATGCTCATTTCGTTGAGTGTTTTTTTAATTGAGTGCTGCATTTTAAAAATATGTTTCCACTCTGTAATTGGGTCTTTTTTGTCTAAGAAACAAGCCTTGATGATTTGATTCCAATATTCCTTGAGAGATAATCCGACAATTTCGGCTTTAGCAGGTACACCCCACAGACCGATGGTCCAGGTAAATTTGTTTTTACTTTCTTTATCATCTAGCCACTCACGATATTCTTTTTTAGCATCACGAGCCTTGATGATTTTTTTTGGTTCAATATTTTTTAGCTCAAAAGGATCGGGATCAGCAATGATGATGACTTGGTGATCGATTAATTTAGCTCGTTCTTGAAGATATTTCTTGGGAAAAAAAGTCAGTTGTTTATCATTTGCTAACGAGTAGTAATCTTTACTAAATTCAGTTGGGATAAGCTGGAGCATGGGGTGACCACCAGCTTTCAGAGTTACGTTTTGGAGTTCTAGGGCCAGAGGTTTAGCAATGTCTGGAACAACTATTTTAACTACTTCACCTTTTTTAATTCCTTCACCAGAATTAAGAGCGCAGTTAATGAGTACTTGAGCATATTTGTTTAAGATTTTTTGTGATGGTTGGTAGTCTGTCATATGGGTTGTATTATAACCACTTTGTCCCAATAAGTCATGAGGGTGATAAGATATAGCTTATGCAGCATTTTATCTCATATAAAAAAGAGATCTCAGATTTTTTAATTAGTTTTTTAACACATCAGAAGTTGGAACTAAAAGATTCACATTTTTCAGAGGATGTTTTTGAGCGATTAATACCCTTAGCCACCAGTGGCAAAATGTTGCGCGGGAGTTTGTTGATGAATGCCTACGAGAAGTTAACTGGTAAAAAATATAGTCAGGAAGCTTTGCAAGCAGCAACAGCTTTAGAGTTAGCTCAAACTGGTTTTTTAATTCACGATGACATTATTGATCAGGATGAACTGCGTCGTGGTCAGCCCACCCTTCATCATCAATATACTCAGCGATCCGAACAGAAAAAATATCAGCAGCCAGCTCATACGGGAGCTAGCTTGGCGACCTGTGCTGGGGATTTAGTTTTCTTTCTAGCTTACGAGTTATTGAGCGGTGGCTTGATAAAGTTATTTTCTCAACATTTTGGCCTAGTTGCTTTAGGTGAGATGCATGATGTGGAGTTGGCATTAATGAATGGTGAGGTTATTACCAAAGAGAGCATTTTTCAGATGTATTTGGATAAAACAGCTAGCTATACAATTAGTCTGCCTTTGATGGCGGGAGCAGTTTTAGCAGAGCAAGGTGAAGAGTTTGTGATTCAATTAAATGAATTAGGAAAAACTTTAGGTTTAATTTTTCAGATTAAGGATGATGAGCTAGGATTGTTTGGAGATAAACAAAAAACTGGTAAGCCAGTTGGAGCAGATATCCGTGAAGGAAAAAAAACCCTCTACTATTATTACTTAGAGAAAAAGGCGCCAGGGACTTTTGCAGAAAACGGAGTGGAAGAGATATTGAGTTTGATGGAAAAGCATCAAATTGTTGAATTGGTAAATAATGACTTAGAAAAATTAGAAGTAAATTCTCAGCAGCAAATTAAAGAGTTAAGGGTAGTTGAGTTCAGGAAGATGTTAAAAGAATTTTCAGAAGTAAATCTGAGGCGGGAAAAATAGTTAGTTGATTATTATCGCAAACCGCATTCGTTGAAACTGATCTTGTTTAGTTTCTAGCTGCATATCATCTAGTGCTAGTTTTCTCCTTAGGTATTCATCATCGTGGGTGTAATCTACCTCAAGTAAAATTACTCCACCAGGGTTTAGTCTATCCTTAGCTTGCTTGATCAATCTCTCAATGTGTTTTAATCCGTCTTCACCACCATCGAGAGCTAAGTGTGGCTCATATTTTCTGACAGATTCATCCAGAATCGCTACTCTCCCAGATGGAATATAAGGTAGATTAGCCATGATTAAATCAAACTTAACATCTTTGGGATAGCTTTCTAGTAAATCAGATTTAAATATTTTAATATTTTCATCCTCTTCAATTAGATTACTAACATTCCTCTTAGTTACTTTGATGGCTTCGGCTGAAATATCACTTAAATACATTTGGGTAGCCACAGTTTTTTTTTGTAGTTCTAGCCAGACGCTAATCCCAATTGCACCACTCCCACAACCTACATCCGCAATAGTCACTTCTTCTTTCTCAATTTTTTCTAAAGCCAAATTAACAAACTCTTCAGTCTCTACTCTGGGAATTAATACATTTTTATTAACTTCAAAAACTTGCTCTCCAAATTCTACTTTACCAGTGATGTACTCTACTGGCATCTCACCATAATCAGCAATATCTATGTCACCTTTACCAAATCTTTGAAGATGAGTTTTTTCGTATGGAGAAAGTTTTCTTGTCATGGGTTACCAGCTCCCACTGGAACCACCGCCACCGCTAGAGCCGCCACCAAAACTAGAGCCTCCAGAAGACCTGGAAGAAGAACCAGTGCTAAATCCTCCCCAAGTATTTTTCCAACCTGTCGATTTTTTAGCTTTCTTTAGAGATTTATAATTTGCAGATAAGATGAAATCTAAGATTAAGCCAAAGATACCAAAGAAAACTCCAGCAGGCACGTTGCCGATTAGTATTCCTAGTCCTACTCCTAAGAGGCCACCGGGCCACCAGGCTTTGCTTCTGCCCAACCAAGCTCCTATGTAGGTGATTACAGACATTCCCATCACTGCTGCAATAACACCACTGAGAGCTTCAGTGAAAGAATCAAGTAGGCTAGAGTCTTTATTAATCGGGTTTATACCAGGAGCAAAACCAGGGCTATCGATAAACTGTTGCTCAATTGCAGCTACTCCTTGTCTGATTCCAGACTCATAGTCATTTTTCTTAAATTCTGGAGTAATTACATTTCTAATAATTCGGCCTGCCTCAGCATCAGTGATCACCGACTCAGCTCCATAGCCAGCGTGAATTCTCAGCTTTCTATCTTCAACAGAGACCAGTAACAACACCCCATTATCAAGATGTTTTTTACCAATTTTCCAAGTATCAAAAAACTCTTGAGCCACATTTTCCACTGTATCGCCATCTAGACTATTAATAGTCACCACCGCAATTTCTGCTCCATCAGAGGCTTCAGCTGTAGTTTGGAGCTCAGTTTCTAGCTGCTCTTCCAATTCCACAGATAGAACATCGGCATAATCATTCACAAAGCCTTCATAGTTAGGTATGGAAAATGCTTTTACTGGAGATACTAAAATCAGACTTCCAACTAAAAGTAAGAGAAATCCCAAAGCTAGTTTTTTAATCATTTAAATTTAGATTAACTGCTGGGGCAGTTTCAGCTGCCTCTATAGACTCGAAGTAAGGTTTTTCAGCATAACCAAACATATTGGCTACCATCATGGTAGGGAATGTTTTGACTTTAATATTGTAGCCTTTAACAGTGTCGTTATAGCGTTTTCGTTCGACACTAATTCTATTTTCAGTCCCGGCCAGTTCAACCATTAAGTCTTGAACCGTTTGGTTAGATTTAAGCTCAGGGTAGTTTTCCACAATAACTAACAATCTACTAAGAGCTGACTCCATCTCATTAGTAGCAGCTACTTTTTCATTAGCAGTGCCGGCTCCGGCATAGCCTTGCCTAGCTTCTGCAATATTGGAAAAAACTTCCTTTTCTTGGGTTAAAAACCCTTTTGTTGACTCAACTAAGTTAGGGACTAAGTCAAAGCGACGTTGATATTGAGTTTCTACCTGAGCCCATTGACCATCAACTTGTTGCCCTAGTCCGACTAAGCCATTGTAGGTTCCCATGAGCCACATTCCCAAAACTACTGCTACTGCGCCAAGTGTTAAAAAAGGTTTCTTCATAATTTTCCCTCAGTAATATTTTTTACTCAAACTTAAGTATAGCATTACCCATGCTACAATCGAGACTACTTACTCAATATTTAGATGAAAGGAAATATGTCTTTTAGTCAACAATTAGTAGAAGATATGAAGCAGGCCATGAAGGCTGGTGACAAGGTTAAGCTGGGCGTAGTTCGTTTTTTAAGATCAGAGATCAAAAATTTTGAAATAGATAACGGTGAGCAGGATGACGCTGGGATTGAAAAAATTATTGCCAAACAAGTCAAGCAAGTTAAAGAATCTATTGCTGAGTACCAAAAAGCTGGTAGAGATGATTTGGTGGCAGAAGAAGAGCCTAAGTTGAAAATACTTAAATCTTATTTGCCAGAACAAATGTCAGATGAAGATCTTCAAAAGATTGTCGATGAAGTTTTGAGCAGTTTAGAAAATCCAGAAATGGGACCCACAATCGGTCAGGTAATGGCTAAAGTGCAAGGTAAAGCTGATGGCGGGCGAGTTTCGTCATTAGTGCGTCAAGCTTTAGCAGTCTAGACTTATGAAAACCAAAACCATTGGTGAAATTTTAAGAGATGAGCGGGAAAAACACCGCTTATCAATTGAGAAGTTGGCTAAAAAAACTCGGATTAAAGAGAAGTATTTGCGAGCTTTAGAGGATAACCAATTTGATCAACTCCCAGCAGCTACCTTTGTGAGGGGTTATATTAAAATTTACTCTCAATTATTTGGTTTTGACCATCAGCCTTTAGTAGCTCTTCTAAGGAGGGATTTTAAAGAAAGTGTTAAGGGACGGTTGGTGCCTCGTGAATTTATTAAACCTATCCTGAAGAAGCGTCAAAATTGGGGTCCAGCTACTTTTGTAGTTCTAGGACTAGCTTTAACTTTCATTACCTTGATTAGCTACGCTGGTTTTCAATGGTATCTGTTAGCTCAGCCTCCAGAGCTGAAGATAATGTTGCCAATAGAAGATTCTTTAGTTGCTGCTAGAGTTGGTGTGAGTGGGCAGACTGACATTGATGCGATTGTAACTGTTAATTCTCAACCAGTGGCTTTGCAAACAGACGGTTCTTTTGAGACAGAAGTTTATTTGCCTCGTGAAGGAATAAATACCATCTCGATAGAGTCCCAGGACCGTCGTGGTAAGACTATCTTGGTTCAGCGCTCAGTCCGGGTGAAGTTTTGATCTAGATTTGCTATATTAGACTTATCTATTTATGAAAGGATTATTATGGACTTAGTTCCAACAATTTTTGCCGTTGCTTTAGTAGCTTTAACCATCGTTTTAAGTGTGGTTGGGGTGCAGATGGTATTAGTTTTACTAGAATTAAAAAAGACGCTCAAGAAGGTTAATGATGCGCTAGAAACTGCTGATGCCAAAATTGCGGCCATAGCAGCTCCTTTGCAGAAAATTTCTGGTCTTGCTTCAGGCTTAGGAACAGGGATGAAGGTTTTTGAGGCTTTTGTAGGCTGGTTAAATAAAGATAAGGAAACTAAAGCTAGTGGAAAAAAATAACCATAGTTCATTCGTACCCGGTTTTTCTTTAGGTCTTTTCTCTGGTGTGGTTGGCTATTATCTATTTGGAACCAAGCGGGGTGAAAAAACTAGAAAAAAACTAGTTAGCGAATGGGAAAGTGCGCAGCAGCATTTAACTGATAAAGGAGTCTTGGGTAAGGATATTAAATTTGATAACTTAGGTGATCTAATTCAGCTAGCCAAGGATGAGCTGCTAAAGAAGTTAGAGGTTGAACCAGCTGAAATCAAAAAAGAAAAGGCGCCACGCAAGAAGAGGATTTATAATCGACAAGCAAAACAAAAACATTTCAAAGGTGTATAATTTGTGCCTATGACTCCAGACGAACTTCGCCAAGCATATCTAGATTTTTTTGTTCAAAAAAAACACGCCGTTTTACCCTCTGATTCTCTAGTGCCAGACAATGATCCAACGACCCTTTTTACTGGTTCAGGGATGCAGCCACTTTTACCTTATTTCTTAGGTCAGCCTCATCCTAAAGGGACACGAGTAGTTAATTCACAAAAATGCTTTAGATCTCAGGATATAGAAGAAGTGGGTGACAATCGTCACACTACTTTTTTTGAGATGCTAGGCAATTGGTCTTTTGGAGATTATTTTAAAAAAGAGCAGTTAGAATGGATTTTTGAGTTTTTTACAGATATCTGTGGACTAAATCCAGAGAGACTCTTCGTGACAGCTTATGAGGGAAATCAAGAGTTAGGTATTGCTCGCGATGAAGAAGCAGCTGAGATCTGGAAAGATTTATTTGCTAAAAAAAGTATTACTGATCAACGAGTTTATTATTATGGAAATGAAAATTGGTGGTCTCGAGTTGGTGAGCCATCTAATATGTCAAATGGAGAGCCAGGTGGTCCTGACAGTGAAATCTTCTATGATTTTGGAATAGACTACAAAGATCATGAAAACTCGCAGTTTTCTGATCAAGAATGTCATCTCAATTGTGACTGCGGTCGCTATCTAGAGATTGGCAATAATGTGTTTATGACTTATGTCAAAACAGCTAGTGGCTTCAAGGAGTTGGAAGACAAAAACATTGACTTTGGCGGTGGATTCGAGCGTATTCTAGCAGCCATGAATAACGATCCTGATGTGTTTAAAACCGAACTGTTCATGCCCATAATTAGTTATTTGGAAGAAACTTCTGGTAAAAAATATAATCAGGATGAAAAAACCACTCAAGCATTTAGAGTTATCGCTGATCATATGAAGGCAGCAGTTATGCTGGCTGCAGACGGAGTTTATCCGTCCAATAAAGAGCAGGGGTATTTTTCTCGTCGTTTAATTAGAAGAGCTATCCGTTATGGTCAGATGATTGGGATCGAGAATGAATTTGTTTCTGGTTTAGTACCCGTCATAGCAGCTATCTACCAAATTCCTTACCCCAAAGTTATTGATCAAGTAAAAAACATTCAACAAATTTTCGCCACAGAAGAGAAAAAATTTCAAAAAGCCTTAACTAAAGGCTTGCGAGTTTTTGAAAAAGAAGACTTGGATAGTTTGACTAGCGCCACTGCATTTAACCTCTATGAGAGTTATGGTTTTCCTCTGGAGATGTCTATAGAAGAAGCGCAACGTCGAGATATGAAGATTGAAGATGATATTGAAACTAAATTCAATCAACTTAAGCAGTCTCACGCTGATAAGTCCCGTCAGGCTTCAACTGATAAGTTCAAAGGTGGCTTGGGTGATCAATCTGAGGCCACGGTTAAGTATCACACTGCCACTCATCTACTTCATGCTGCTTTACGTAAGATTCTAGGCACTCATGTGGAACAAAAAGGCTCCAATATCAATGGAGATCGTTTAAGATTTGATTTTTCTCATCCTCAAGCTCTAACTAAAGATGAAATTAATCAAATAGAAGCTCAAATTAACACCTGGATAAAGAGTGATCTCCCGGTCATAAAACAAGTCATGAGCAAACAAGCAGCTCTTAATGAAGGAGCAGTCGCTTTTTTTATTGAAAAATACCCAGATGAGGTGACTGTTTATACAATTGAAGGTATTTCTAAAGAGCTCTGTGGTGGTCCTCATGTTGGTAAGATAGGTGAAATTGGCCAGATTATGCTCTTTAAAGAACAGTCATGTAGTGCCGGTGTACGTCGAGTTTACGCCAAATTTAAGTAAAATAAATAGAATAGTACTCTTCGGGTTTAAGTTGAGGTATAGTAATAATATGGGTCTGCCGCCAGTTTTCAAAACCAAACAACCAGCTACTTCTTTATACATTACAATTTTATTGTCTGATTCTAATCTTCAAGCAGCTTTATGGCAGCAGGATAATCAGGGAATTGCTGTTTTAAGTAAATCCACAATTTATGAGTATAGCGATGATGATCAAGCTGTGACTCAAGCGGATAAGGCTTTGCAAAATTTAGGCAAACAATCGGAGAAAGTCAATGATATTGTTTTTGGCTTGCCACGCACTTGGGCAGATGATCAAGGAGTGATAGCTATTAAAAAACCAATCTTGAAGTCGATTACGGAAGGATTAGATTTAAGTGCAGTTGGATTTGTGATGACCTCCGAAGCTTTATCCAAGCAACTAGTGGCTGGAGATCCTCGTTTATCTGCACTCTTGGTTGAGTTCAGCCAATATGAGTTATTTTTAAGCCTAATTGTTCAAGGGAAGCTAACTAGCACTCAGTATGTAGGTCGTTCTGGTGAAACTATGGCTGATATGACTGAAGCCTTGGCAAGACTTAACGCTCATCATGAAGAAGAGATTAAGTTGCCGGCAAAGATAATTCTTTCATCTCTAGATTTGGATGAGTCTGAATTAAAAGATCAGCAACAGCTTTTGCTTAGTCATGATTGGGTCAATTCACATCCTTTTGTTCATTCCCCAACAGTAGATTTACTAGATAAAGAGATGATTTTAGAGGCAGTTATTAAGCAAGGAGGAGGTGACTCGGTTGAAAATCCAACTATCGCTTCTAAGGTTGCTGAAAAACCAGTAAAAAAAGAGATGGTTGAGGCTAGCGAGATTGCGGTAGAGATTGATTCCCAGGAGACAACAGTTGCCAATGTTGAGCCTACTAGCTATGGAGTGCCAGTTAGTTTAAATAAACTTGATCATAAAATTAAACCTGAACTTAAGTCTCAAGATGAGGTAAACTTATCAGATTCAAAAATAGAAAAATCTTCACAAACAAAAATGAAATTTAATAATTGGTTTAGAGAACATCGCTCATTTGCTATTGGTGGTTTCTTTGCAGGCATAGTGACCTTGTTGGTTGTAGCAGGAGTATGGTTGACTTCAGGAGTGAAGGCAGTGGTTAGGCTGTCGCTGGCGACAGAGTTAATCTCAAAGGAGACTATAATCACTCTCAGTTCAGAATCAGATGGTGTTGATGCTAACAAGTTAGTCTTAATAGCTGATACGATCGATAAAAAAGTTTCAGATAAGAAAACTAAAGAGACTACTGGGGTAAAAGTTGTTGGCGATCAAGCTATTGGAGAAATTACTCTTTACAACAAAACTGAAGCAGTCAAATCTTTTGATAAAGGCACAAAGATTTCCAAAGGTGATCTAGTTTTTACTTTAGATGATATTGTGGAAGTGGCTTCGGCGAGTACAAAAGAAACATCTAGTGGTAAAGAGACAGAGTATGGTAAAAACAACGTGAAAGTAACAGCGGCTGCCATTGGCGCAGATTCAAATATAGAGAAGGAGATTGAGCTGCAAGTGGCTAGCTTTGATCCTGGCACTTACTCAGCAACCACGGTAGAAGCTTTCAGCGGTGGTTCTAGTCGTGAAGTTAGGGTTGTATCATCAAGTGATCGAGATCAGTTGATTGAAGATTTAAGAAAAAAGTTATTGGCAGAAGCTCAAGATGAAATAGAGAAGAGCCTAGATGAAGGTGAGTACATTGCTTCGGTAAATATTTCTAAAATCAATGAGCAAAAATTTGATGCTGAAATTGCTGATGAAATTGGAGTTTTGACTCTAGATTTATCAATAACGGTGCAAGCTCTATCTTATAGAACAGAAGATTTGAAGCCTTTAGCTCAAAGTGTACTCGAGGATGACGTTCCTGACGGATATACTATAGCTAACAGTGAGCCGCAGATTATGTCTGCTCCAGACCAAGAATCATCCGTATCTGGAGAGGTCCAACTATTAGTTAATATCACCTCAGAAGCAAAGCCAGATCTAGATTTAGAAGAATTAAAAAAATCTATCTTGGGTAAGAGTATTGATGAAGCCAAGAGATTTCTAACAGCCGATGATGGTGTTAAATCGGTAAAAATTGATTTAATCCCTAGTATAGCTGCTAAAATTTATGCTCGCATCCCCACAGATTTTTCTAAGGTAGAAATAAAGTGAAGCAGATAAATCAAATTTCTTCAGCTAAGTTAGTAGACTTATATCGTCAGGCTTTAAAAAAAAATTTATCTTTAAATAAGCTCGAAAAAAAAATATCTAAAAAATTGGACAAAGTGTCAGTTAGTCAAAAGGTAGAGCAAAAAGAAGAGCGGGAGCGAGTTTCTAAAATAAGACATCGTCTTCCCAAGACAATTAGGTACGGTGCCTTGGTTTTGCCAATGGTTTTTATTGGAGTCGGATTATTTTTGTTGGGCAATGCAATCGCGCCACTAGCTCAATACTATTTTTCATCTTTACCAAATTTAAGTGAGAATCAGCTTAAAGCACCTATCCCTAAAGAAGATGTTCTGGACGTAACACCACTAGTTATATCTCAAGTAGAGCATGGCTCGGCAGTACTAGGCTCTAAATCAAAAACAACTGGTCCGGTTATTTTGGACACTGAGCTAGATTACACGAACTTAACCAACTGGTTTAATGACGGCAGAAGCGATGCCTTGAGAAAGATTCAAAACAACACTATGTATGTATTAAGTATTCCTGAGCTGGAGATAGAAGATGCTCATGTTCAAATTGGTGGGATGAATTTAGATGAAAGCTTAATTGCTTATCCAGGAACAGCTTTCCCAGGAGAGTTAGGATCTCCAGTTATATTTGGGCACTCAGTTTTGCGACAGTTTTATAATCCCAGTGAAAAGAATCCTCGTCGCTATAACTCCATTTTTAGTTATATTATGACCTTAGAAAAAGGAGCTGAAATTTTCTTGACTCAAGATGGAGCTAAATACAAATATCGAGTAACAGATAAAACTGATGTTAAGCCTGAAGATACTTATATTTTGGCTCAGCAATATGATGATCGGAAGCTTAAGCTGGTAACTTGTGTTCCAGAGGGAACTTATCTACGTCGAGGAGTAGTAACTGCAGAGTTGGTGAATAATTAGCTTATGAAAAAAATATTAGCCATTGATTTTGGAACCAAGCGAATTGGTTTAGCTGTGAGCAGACATAGTTTGGCAGAGCCATTGAAAATTATTGACAATAATGAGCTAATGTTTGAGAAGCTCAAGCAAGTTTTAGAGCGAGAAGAGATAGATTTGATTTTAGTGGGGATGTCAGAAAATGAGATGGCCAAAAAAATCAAAGAATTTACTAAAGAATTAAAGAAAACAACTGCTCTCCCCATAGAGTTTGCTGACGAAACTCTCAGTTCTAAAAATATTCATCAAAAACTGGCTACTTCACATATGAAACTCAAGAAACGACAGGGTCCCATTGATCACTATGCAGCAGCAGAGTTCCTACGAGAGTGGATGGATGAGAATCTATAGTGCTATACTTTTTTCATGCCTTTTAAAAAACTTCTCGCCACAATTACAGCTATGATTTTTGTTTTAGTTTTGGGTTTTGTTGGCTATTTTTATCTTTTTTCTCAGCCCATGACTACAGATACCACAGCTAAAACCCAATTTGTGATTCCCCGTGGTCAGGCAGTCAGCATCATTGCTTCTAGATTAAAGGAAAAGGGTCTAATTAAAAGTTCAATCATTTTCCGTTTGGTAGTTAAACAACAAGGTCTTGAATCCAAGCTTCAATCTGGTTCATTCGAAGTTTCTTCGTCCATGACTCCAGCTGAAATTGCTCTCAAGCTTACCCAAGGTACTGATGACGTTTGGGTGACTATTCTTGAGGGCTGGCGTCTTGAGCAAGTTGCGGCTAGTTTTGCAGAGTATGGATTAAGCATGGTTGATAGTGATGAATTTATGAGTTTAGCATTGGGCCAGGAGGGACAAACTTTTCCAGACACTTATCTTTTCGCGAAAGAGTCTACTGCCACCAAAGTTCATCAGGTCATTCAAAATAACTTTGAGAAAAAAGTCACCGTTGGATTAGAGGATGAGATCAAGAAATCAGAGCGAAGCTTTGATGATGCTTTAGTTATGGCTTCAATAGTAGAGAGAGAAGCCAGAGGCTATGAAGAGATGCGTCATGTAGCTGGAATTTTATGGAACAGATACGATATTGATATGGCTCTCCAAGCTGATGCGACACTCCAGTATGTCAAAGGCTATGATAAGCAAGCTCAATCTTGGTGGGAGCCACCCACTAGTTTTGATAAAAAGCTTGATTCACCCTTTAATACCTACCTCAATTACGGTTTGCCACCTCAGCCAATATGTAATCCTGGGCTAGATGCAATTAAAGCTGCCCTCAATCCTCTAGATACAGCTAATTTTTTCTATTTACATGGCGGGGATGGTGGGATACACTATGGTAAGAATTTGGAAGAACATAACTCAAAC
The DNA here is from genome assembly GCA_018646985.1 of Minisyncoccota bacterium. Taxonomy (GTDB): domain Bacteria; phylum Patescibacteriota; class Microgenomatia; order UBA1400; family PJMF01; genus JABBGTR01. The sequence continues at coordinate 28,091 of JABGTR010000004.1, read as the reverse complement.
GTTCAACGCTACTTGCGATGATTTGTTATTATTGATATAATCACTCAGTTTCCTTAAGGAAAATAAACATATACTCGGGATTCTTTTGTTTATCAACTATATAAAAATAAGCTCATTCGTAATTTAGAGAGCACTGATCAAGTGGTCTCTTTTTGCGTTGTTGTTTGTTAATAAATGGAAACTGAAACAACTTTAGTAAGTAACTGAAAATAAAAATAGTCAGGAGTCTTAATGTCACGTAAGCCACGAATCAAATGGGGAAAAGAACGCAAAGTATTTCCTAAACTCGATTTAATTGAGTTGCAGCGAGATAGCTATCAGCAGTTTTTAGATTCCGGAATAAGAGAATCCCTTGATGAGATAAATGGCCAAGATGGTGAGGGTATTAAAGACTTTACTGGTAAAAATTGGATTTTAAAATTTGGTAACTATAGATTAGGTGAGCTCAAGCACACCCCAGCTGAAGCTAAAAGCAAGGCTGTTACTTACGACTTCCCTCTTTATGTAGAGGCTTCCCTAACTAATCAGAGAACTGGTGCTACACAAACTCAAGAGGTTTTCTTGGCTGATATGCCTAAGATGACTAACGTAGGTACTTTCATTGTGAATGGTATTGAGCGCGCAGTTGTTACTCAGTTAGTTCGTTCTCCAGGAGCTTTTTTCTCCAGTGATAAAGATGGTGCTCAACTTCTATATAAAGCTGAATTACGCCCATTACGTGGCTCTTGGCTAGAAATTGGGGTGGGTAAACGTCAAGTTTTATCAGTCAAAATTGATCGTCGTCGTAAGATGCCAGCTACTGTTTTATTGAGAGCAATGGGCTATGGCTCTGACGAAGAATTAATGGAGCTGTTTGCTGATGAGATTGGTTTTGATGAGCACGATTTGCTAGTGAACACGATTGCTAAAGATAGTACTAAAACAGAAGAAGAAGCCTTGATTGAGTTATATGAAAAAATGCGTCCTGGTGAGCCAGCCGTTTTAAATACTGCTCGAGACTATTTATTCCAATTGTTTTTTGATGCTCGCCGATATGATTTGGGCGAAGTAGGTCGTTATAAGCTCAATAGTCGCTTAAAACTAGATATTAAAGATCACGTAACTGTTTTAACTAAAGAAGATGTTATTTCTAGTATTAAATATTTAATTGGTTTGCAAAATGGAAAAGGTAAAGTTGATGATATTGACCATCTTAGCAATCGCCGTTTAAGACGAGTTGGTGAGTTGGTTCAGGGTAGTGCTGTCCGAATTGGTTTAATCCGTTTAGAGCGTTCAATTAGAGAAAAAATGTCATTGACTAAAACTGATGAAGTTTTAACTCCAGCTGCTTTGGTAAATGCTAGACCTTTAATTGCCACCATCTCAGAATTCTTCCGCAGGAATCGTCTTTCAACTATTTTAGATCAAACTAATCCTTTGGCTGAAATTGATAATCTACGTCGTTTATCAGTTATGGGTAGTGGTGGAGTAACCAGAGAGAGAGCTTCCTTCTCAATGCGTGACATCAATGCTTCTCAATACTCTAGAATTGACCCAGTTCGTTCTCCAGAAGGACCAAACATTGGTCTAGTAACTTATTTAGCTCTTTTTGCTCATGTGAATAAGTTTGGCTTTCTAGAAGCTCCTTATTTAAGAGTGGAAAATCGTAAGGGTAAGATGAAGGTGACAGATGAGATTGTTTACATGAATGCTGCTGATGAAGAAGATCACAAAATCACTCATGCTGGAGTGGATATCGATGACAATGGATATATTACTGACGATTGGGTTCCAATCCGTTACATGAATAATTTCATTGAAGGCTCAGTCGAAGAAGTTGAGTACATCGATGTTATTCCATCTCAGGTGATCGGTACTTCTGCTTCGTTAATTCCATTTATCGACCATGATGAAGCCAATCGTGCCTTAATGGGTACTCATATGCAATGTCAAGCTGTGCCTTTAATTAGAACTGATGCTCCGATAGTGGGAACAGGTATGGAAGGTGTGGTGGCTTGTGCTATGGGCAGAACTGTTAAAGCTTGGCATGGTGGTGAAGTTGAGTATGTTGATGGCAATAAAGTAACGATTAAAATTGATGGAAAAGAACTCAAAAAAGTTAATAAAGAAGATTATCGTCACGTTGAAGAGGTTTCTTTTGAAAAAGGTAAAGACATTTATAAATTGACTACTTTTAAAAGAACTGCTCAAAGCACTTCTTACTCTCAACGAGCAATTGTTAAAGTTGGCGATAAGATTAAAAAAGGTGATGTAATTATCGATGGCCCATCTTCAGATAATGGAGAGTTGGCTTTAGGTTCTAATTTATTGATTGCTTATAGTTCTTTTGAGGGCTTAGGCTATGAAGATGCTATCGTTATCTCTGATAGATTAGTAAAAGATGATTCATTGACATCTGTTCATATTAGCGAATACCGATCTAGAGTAATGGACACCAAGCTTGGGTCTGAAGAGCTGACTAATGATATCCCTAATGTTTCAGAATCATATTTATCTAACTTAACTGAAGATGGTATTGTGAGAAATGGAAGCGTAGTTGCTTCTGGAGACATTTTGGTTGGTAAGATTGCTCCTAAGGGAGAAACAGAGCTTTCTCCAGAGGAAAGATTACTCAGAGCTATCTTTGGTGAAAAATCCAGAGAAGTTAGAAACACTTCACTTCGTTTGCCTCATGGTACTACTGGGACAGTCATTGATGTTCAAGTTTTAGATCGCGAAAAAGGCGATGAGCTTGATCCAGGAACTCTTAAGGAAGTTACCGTCAGGGTAGCTGAGACTCGTAAGATTACGGTGGGTGATAAGTTAGCCGGTCGTCATGGTAATAAAGGGGTCATTTCTAAGATTGTGCCACAGGCAGATATGCCTCATTTGGAAGATGGTACTCCGATCGATATTATTATTTCTCCACTTTCAGTTTTAGCTCGTATGAATTTAGGTCAATTGTTAGAGGCCAACTTGGCTTGGGCAGCAAAAAATCTAGGCTATAATGTGGCTATTCCTCCGTTTGAGCAAATTGATGAAGGTAAAATTTGGGATTCTTTAGAAGAAGCCGGTCTACCTAGATCTGGTAAAACACAGCTCCTTGATGGCCGAACTGGTGAAAAGTTTAGAGAATCAACTGTAGTTGGTATTGGTTACATTCTAAAATTAGCTCATATGGTAGAAGATAAAGTTCATGCTCGTTCTACTGGACCATACTCTCTAGTAACTCAACAGCCTTTGGGTGGAAAAGCTCAAATGGGTGGTCAGAGAATGGGAGAAATGGAAGTTTGGGCATTAGAAGCTCATCGAGCCGCTCATACACTTCAGGAAATGCTAACTATCAAATCAGATGACGTTAAAGGTAGAGGTAGAGCTTTTGAAGCTATGGTTAAGGGTGAAGAAATTCCTGCACCAACAGTTCCAGAATCATTCAAGGTTTTAGTCAGAGAGTTGAACTCACTTGGGCTAGATGTTATTCCCCATGAAGTTGAAGAGCAGATAGAAGAAGTAAAGCCAAGTGCTGAAGCTACAACTGATGATGCAGTTGCAACCGATGACACAACCACTGACGATGATGATACCGCTGCTACTGATGACACAACTGATGATGCTGTCGCAGATGACACAGCTGATGTGAAAGAAGAGGTGGAAGCTGTTGAGTCTACAGAAGAAAAATTAAATACAGACACTAAGGAGCAGGAGTAAAATATATGCAAGATTCATTACAAAACGTGGTTGACTTCTCTGCCTTAGAAATTAAAATTGCTAGCCCTGATAAGATTTTATCTTGGTCACATGGAGAGATTAAGAAACCAGAGACAATTAACTATAGATCTCTAAAAGCAGAAAAAGATGGCCTCTTTGATGAAAAGATTTTTGGTCCAATCAAAGACTACGAATGTTATTGTGGTAAGTACAAGAGAGCTAGATATAAGGGAATTGTTTGTGATAAGTGTGGAGTCGAAGTCACTCACTCTAGAGTCAGAAGAGAAAGAATGGGTCATATTAGTTTAGCAGCTCCAATAGCTCACATTTGGTATTTTAAAGGAGCTCCTTCTAAGCTGTCTCTATTACTAGACATCTCACCCAAAAGCTTAGCTTCTATTATCTATTTTGCTCAGTATGTCGTATTGGAAGTAGATGAACAGCATAAAACTGAAAATCTAGAACAACTAGAAATTACTTTATCTGAATCTCAAAATGAACTTAAAGAAATTGCTAAGCAGGCTATTGTCGAGACACAAGAATTATTAAAAGAAGAAAAGAAAAAGTTGTCTGAAAAAGTTTCTAATAAAGAAACTCTAGAATTAAAAATTGAAGAAGCTGAAATTAAAGCCAAGCAACAAATTGCAAACCTTAAATCTCAACTTGATGAGCAGCTAGATCAAACTGCTGAAATCTATGCCACCATTAAGAAAATGGTCAAGAAGATTAAAAAAGGTACCATTCTCAGTGAAGATGAGTACATCAAGCTAATTGATTATGATGCCGATGGTCACATTAGAGTTGGTATGGGTGCTGAAAGCATTCTCGAGTTGGTAAAAGAGTTAGATCTAGATTCTCTAGTAGTTTACCTTCGTGAAGAGATAACTAACTCCAAAGGTGCTCGCAAAGTTAAGATGATTAAGCGTCTTAGAGTAGTTGAGGGTTTGCGCAAAGCTGAGATTGATCCTAGCTGGATGTTCTTAACCACTTTGCCAGTTATTCCACCAGATTTGAGACCAATGGTCCAACTTTCTGGCGGTAGGTTTGCTACTTCTGATCTCAACGATCTCTATAGAAGAGTTATTAATCGCAACAATCGTTTGAAACACTTAATTGATTTGGGAGCTCCAGATATTATTTTACGCAATGAAAAACGAATGCTCCAGGAAGCAGTCGATTCTTTAATTGATCAAAGCAATACTAAGCGTCGTCGACAGCGAGAGCTAAAGTCACTCTCAGACATGCTTAAGGGAAAGCAAGGTCGATTCCGTCGCAATCTTTTAGGAAAAAGAGTCGATTATTCAGGGCGAAGTGTAATTGTCGTCGGTCCTGAGTTAAAACTTAACCAGTGTGGTTTACCTAAAGATATGGCGTTAGAAATGTTTAAGCCCCATGTATTGCGAGAGTTGATTCTCAACGGCATTGCTCCAAATGTAAAAAGTGCTCGCCACTTGATAGATCGTCGTGAGCCTGAGGTTTATGACATTTTGGAAAAAGTAACTGAAAACCATCCCGTAATCCTAAATAGAGCACCAACCTTACATAAGCTGGGTATGCAATCCTTTTATCCTATTTTAGTTGAGGGAAAAGCGATTCGACTTCATCCATGTGTCTGTTCTGGCTATAATGCTGATTTTGATGGTGACCAAATGGCTGTCCACGTACCATTAACCAAACAAGCTCAGCAAGAACAAGTTGATTTATTAATGTCAACTCAGAACTTGCTCAAACCAGCTAATAGTGAACCCGTCACTATGCCTAATAAAGAGATGGCTATGGGAGTTTACTATCAGACGATCTTGAATGAGGATCTGCCAGAGTACCCATCAATTTTCACAGACATAGACGAAGCTTTTCATGCTCATCAGATAGGTTTAATTGATCTTCATCAGGCAGTAAAGGTTCGTTTAGTTTCAAACAAAGAGACTAAAATTGTGAGGACAACTGTCGGTAGAATTCAATTTAATCTCCTTTTAGGAGATGGGACTGACTACATTAATGAGGCAGTTACTGCCAAGAAAATTAAAGCCTTGGTAACTTTGGCTATCGAAACTCAACCTCGAGATGAAGTCACTAAATTGATTGATAACATTAAAGATCTTGGCTTTGATGCCGCCACTCTTTCAGGTATCTCTGTATCAGTTGTTGATTGTGAAATGATTGATGAAAAGGATCAGATTATCGATAGAGCTAACAAGCAAGTTGAGAAGATTCAAGATAGTTATCAAGAGGGATTGGTTACAAATGAAGAGCGTAAAAAACTGAATAATCAAGTTTGGATGGATACGACTGAAGAAGTAGCTGATAAGACTTGGGATTCTTATAGCAAGGATAATGCTGTGAAAGTGATTATTGATTCTGGAGGTACACGTGCTTCTAGAGATCAGGTCAAGCAATTAGCTGCTATGAGAGGTTTGGTAGTAGATCCTTTGGGAAATATTGTGGAAATGCCAACTAAATCTAACTTTAGACAAGGATTATCAATCTTTGAGTATGTAACATCAGCTCGTGGATCCAGAAAAGGTTTAACTGACTCAGCTTTAAAGACAGCTGATGCAGGTTATCTAACCAGAAGATTGGTCGATGTATCTCATGATGTAATTATTCGTCAAGATGATTGTGGGACCACTAATGGGGTTGAGATCATTAGAGAGGGTGAAAGATCAAATAGTTTTGCTGATCGCATCCTGGGTAGAGTTTCCTTACAAGATATTAAGGTTGATTCAAAAGTAGTAGTTAAAGTTGGAGAGGTAATTACTCCAGATTTGACTGAAAAAATAGCTGCTGATGAAAAAATTACTATAATTAAAGTCAGATCCCCTCTTACATGTGAGGCCGTTCAAGGGATGTGTGCTCACTGTTACGGTTGGGATTTCTCAACTCGTAAGATTGTCGAAATCGGTGTCCCAGTCGGTGTAGCTGCCGCTCAATCAATTGGAGAGCCAGGTACTCAGCTGACTATGAGGGTCAAGCATTCTGGAGGTATCGTTGGTTTAGACGTGACTCAAGGTTTACCTAGAGTCGAAGAAATTTTTGAATCTCGAAACCCAAAGAGCAAGGCACTCATCTCTGAGTTAACTGGAAAAGTTAAAATTGATGAAGGTGATAAAGAGATAGAGATTACTATTACTACCACCACTTCACCCAAAGAAGAAGTTTCTTACAAAGTAAGTTTAAATACTGCTTTGATAGTAGATGATGGAGATTTGATTGCAGCTGGAGAGAGTTTAACTGCTGGTAGTGTTAACTTAAGTGAGCTCTTGTTAGTCAGAGGCTTACTTCACACTCAACAATATATCGTTGACAGTGTCCAGTATGTTTATGAATCTCAGGGTATCACTATCCACGACAAACATTTTGAAGTTATTGCCCGCAAGATGGGTGATAAAGTTAAAATTGAGAAATCAGGTGATACAGAGTTCTTAACTGGAGAAGTGATAGAGAGAAGTCAATTGATTCAAGGTAATGATGACATCATGGCAGCTGGTGGCGAGCCAGCTAGTGCTAAGGTGATGTTGCTAGGTATTACTAGAAGTGCTCTTTACACTCACTCCTGGTTATCAGCGGCTTCATTCCAGCACACCAAGAGTGTTCTCACAAATGCTTCTTCCAAAGGAGCAATTGATTACCTCGACGGTCTAAAAGAGAATGTTATCATCGGGCGCTTGATTCCAACTACACCAGAGAGAGCCCAGATAGAAGTATAAGTTAGTTTATGTTACAATCACGCTCTTATGCCTACAATTAATCAACTAGTCAGAAAAGGTCGCAAGTCAAAACCTAAGCGAGTCAAGTCTACTGCCTTTAGACGTAGCTTTAACATGCTTAAGAATTCGCCTGTGAAGACCAATAATCCTCAGAAGAGAGGAGTTTGTACAGTAGTCAAAACCATGACTCCTAAAAAACCAAACTCTGCTCTGCGTAAAGTAGCTCGTGTCAGATTATCTAATAAGATTGAAGTCACCGCTTACATCCCAGGAGAAGGTCATAACTTAGCAGAACATAGTGTAGTCCTAGTTAGAGGTGGAAGAGTCAAAGATTTACCTGGTGTTAAGTATCATGTGGTCCGTGGTGTTTATGATAGTGAAGGTGTCACTGATCGTAAAACCAGCCGCAGTAAATATGGTGTCAAGAGAAGCTAATTATGAGAACAAAAAGATTCCCCCCACGAGATATTAAGCCAGACCTTAAGTATGGTTCTGTAAAAATTTCTCAGCTTATCAATAGAGTTATGCAGAGTGGTAAGAAAACTGTTGCTCAAAAACAGGTCTACAATGCTTTCGAGATTGTTAAAGAAAAGACTAAAAGAAAACCCCTCGAAGTTTATGAGGAGGTTTTAGAAAAGATTAAGCCTCAGATAGAAGTTAGAACACGCCGAGTCGGTGGAGCATCTTATCAGGTGCCAATGCCAGTTAAAGCTCGTCGTGCTAATTCATTAGCCCTCAGATGGCTAGTTAATGAGGCTAATAAAAGACTAAATAAAGAGCATCATTCTTTTGCAGAAAAATTAGCTGCAGAAATGCTTGATATTTTAAATGAACAAGGTGGAACTATTAATCGCCGCGACACCAGTCACAAAATGGCTGATGCCAACAAAGCTTTTGCCCACTTTAGATGGTAAAAAAATATGCCCAAAACTCAGAAGAAAATTCCTCTAGATAAGATTCGTAATATTGGTATTATTGCCCATATTGATGCGGGTAAGACCACCACTACTGAAAGAATATTGTTTTATACTGGCCGAACTTACAAGATCGGTGAAGTCCATGAAGGTGAAGCCACTATGGACTGGATGGCTCAAGAACAAGAGCGAGGCATCACCATTATGTCAGCTGCCACCACTGCTTTTTGGAAGCCTTACTTTGATTCCCACTTAGCTAAAGATGATTACCGTTTGAATATTATTGATACTCCAGGACATGTTGATTTTACTGCCGAAGTTGAGCGCTCTCTAAGAGTTCTTGATGGCGGAGTAACTGTTTTAGATGCTTCTGAAGGAGTTCAATCCCAATCAGAAACTGTGTGGCGTCAAGCTGATAAGTACAATGTGCCTCGAGTTTGTTTTGTAAATAAGATGGATAAATTGGGGGCAGATTTTATGGCCACTATCCAAGATATTAGAGACAAATTTGGTGTTAAGCCAGCTATCTTAAACTTACCAATGGGAGCTGAAGATAGTTTCCAAGGAGTAATCCAGTTACTAGATGAGAAAGCTTATTTCTGGGAAGATAAAACTACTGCTACTGAGCCCGAAATAAAAGACATTCCAGATGAATATAAAGATGAAGCCAAGAAACTACGAGCTGAATTAGTGGAAGCAATTGCTGAAACAGATGATGCGCTAATGGAAAAGTTTTTAATGGAAGAAGAGATTGCAGTTAATGATCTGAAAGCAGCTCTACGAAAAGCTGTAATTGATTATAAATTGGTGCCAGTCATGGCCGGCTCTTCACTTAAGAACACTGGCGTGCAGCCACTTTTAGATGCAGTCATTGAGTACTTACCATCTCCAATGGATATTGATCATATCGATGGAATTAATCCTAAAACAGATGAAGAAGTGCAGCGCGCACTTAAACCAGAAGAACCCTTCGCTGGCTTAGCTTTTAAAATTCAATCGGATCCTCATGTGGGTCGTTTGACTTACATGAGAGTCTACTCTGGAAAAATTGAGTCCGGAAGTTATGTTTACAATTCTTCTTCTGGCAATAAGGAGCGTGTTGGTAGATTACTCTTGATGCACGCTAATGAGCGTGAAGAAATAGGGTATGCGCAAGCTGGAGAGATTGTAGCTTTGATTGGTTTGAAAAATACTACTACTGGTGATACCTTATGTGATGAAGATCACCCCATCGAGTTAGAAAGAATTACTTTTGCAGATCCAGTTATTTCGTTGGCAATTGAGCCTAAAACTAAAGCTGATCAAGAAAAAATGGGGATGGCTTTAAACAAGCTTTCTGAAGAAGATCCAACCTTTAGTATCGAAGTTGACCATGAAACAGGTCAAACTATTATTGGTGGAATGGGTGAGCTGCATCTAGAGATTATTGTCGACCGGATGAAACGTGAATTTAGTGTTGATGCTGGAGTCGGTAAACCTCAAGTAGCTTACAAAGAAACTATTAAGAAATATGCTGAAGGTGAAGGTAAATACATTAAGCAAACCGGTGGCCGAGGTCAGTATGGTCACTGTTTGATTAAGATTGAGCCTACAGATCCTGGTTCTGGATACGAATACATTGATGAAATCAAAGGCGGTGTTATTCCTCGTGAATTTATCAAGCCAATTAACAAAGGTATTATCGAGTCAATGGAGCGTGGTTATTTAGCCAAGTACCCAATGGTTGATTTCTCAGTCACAGTTTATGATGGATCCTTCCACGATGTTGACTCTAGTGAAGTTGCTTTTAAGATGGCTGGCTCATTAGCCCTCCGAGATGCTTTATCTAAAGCTGATGTGATTCTACTTGAGCCAATTATGAAAGTTGAAGTCACTGCTCCGGATAATTTTATGGGAGATGTGATTGGAGATTTAAGTAGCCGCCGAGGTCAGATCCAAGGGACAACTAATCGCGGTAAGATGGTGATTATTACTGGATTGGTCCCGTTGGCAGAGATGCAAGGCTATGTTACAATTTTGAGAAGCATGACTCAAGGTCGTGCCTCTAGTGTTTTATTGCCAAGTCACTATCAAGAGGTGCCAGCAAACATCACTGAAGAAATTATTAAGCAAAGAACTAAATCTGAATAATTTAGTAAAAAGTAAAAAAATATTTAGCTATACACATTAGCAAACATAAAAGGAGACAATATGTCAGACGACAAGAAATTCAAGAGAGATAAAACTCACGTTAACGTGGGCACCATTGGTCACGTCGACCATGGTAAAACTACTCTAACCGCCGCTATTACCCAAACATTAGCAGCCAAGCTGCCCAGTGATATTAATAAAGCACTTGGATATTTAGATATCGACAATGCTCCTGAAGAAGCAGCTCGAGGTGTGACAATTAACATTTCCCACATTGAGTACGAGACTGAAAAACGTCATTATGCTCATATTGATGCTCCAGGACATGCTGATTACATTAAAAACATGATCACCGGTGCCGCTCAAATGGACGGTGCTATCTTGGTAGTCGCCGCTAATGATGGTCCTATGCCTCAAACCAGAGAGCATATCCTCTTAGCTAAACAAGTTAACGTTCCAAAAATTATTGTCGCTTTAAATAAAGTTGACATGGTTGATGATCCTGAACTCTTAGACTTAGTCGAAATGGAAGTCAGGGAACTCTTAACTAAATACAAATTTGATGGTGATAATGCTCCAGTAGTCCGAGTGAGTGCTCTTAAAGCTCTCGAAGGTGATGCTGAAGCTCAAGATAAAGTGATGGAATTAATCAACGCTGTTGATGAATACATTCCAGAGCCAGTTCGCGATCTTGATAAACCATTCTTAATGCCAATCGAAGATGTCTTTTCAATCAAAGGCCGCGGTACAGTTGTGACTGGTCGCATTGCCTCTGGTAAAGTCAAAGTGGGTGAAGAAATTGAGATGGTTGGTATTAGAGATACTGCTAAAACCACCGTTACAGGTGTCGAGATGTTCCGTAAATTACTTGACGATGGTCAAGCTGGAGACAACGTCGGTATCCTCCTTAGAGGGATCGGTAAAGATGACATCGAACGTGGTCAGGTCTTGGCTAAGCCAGGCACTGCTAGCCCTCACACCGAGTTTGAAGCTGAAGTATATATCTTAACCAAAGAAGAAGGTGGTCGTCATAAGCCATTTTTCACCGGATACAGACCTCAGTTTTACATCAGAACTACTGATGTAACTGGAGAGATTGCTCTCCCTGATGGTGTTGAAATGGTCATGCCTGGCGACAACGCTAAGATGACTGTTAAGCTAATTGTCCCTGTAGCTATGGCTGATGGATTACGCTTCGCTATCCGCGAAGGTGGCCACACTATTGGTGCTGGAGCAATTACAAAAATTATAAAATAATATAATTAAAATATGAGGAAAGTCCCGCCGAGGCGGGACTTTTCATTTATAGAAAGCTCTGTTACAATAGTCGCCTAGTCTTAATAAATAAATAAAGCGAAATAACTCTGTACAACCAGGCAGAGACCAGATATAATCACGCTTTGTTTTAAGTATAGATAGAAACTAATAAAACATTAACAAAATATGGCAACAAGTTCTAAGAAAAACGACGCCTACAAAATTAGAGTCAGACTCAAATCTTATGATCATCGAGTAGTCGATGAAGCTGGTAAAAAGATTTTAGAGACTGCTTTATCAACTGGGGCGATGGTTAAAGGACCAATTCCTTTACCAACCCATCGTAAATGGTTTACGGTGATTATCTCTCCACACACGGACAAGGATTCGCAGGAGAAATACGTTATTAGAACCCATAAACGGTTGATTGACATTGTCAACCCAACGAGTAAAACAATTGACTCGTTAATGCATTTGGAGTTACCTGCAGGGGTTGATATCCAAATCAAGATGTAACAAGAAGTTGTCAGGGCTTCTTAAAAAAAGAATGATAAAACTAAATTTGCTGATTAAAGAAAAAAAGAACCATGTTATACAGTATTTTTGCCACCAAACTAGATATGACCCAAGCCTGGTCAAAACAAGGTAAGCGGCTGGCTATTACTCGTTGCAAAGCTGATGATAATTTAATAGTTGATAAAAAATCAGCTGATACTTTTGAAGTTGGCTATGGTCAGAAAAAAATAAAAAACATGTCTAAGCCACTCCGCAGCAAAATGCAAAAGAGTGGTTTTTCTATAGGTGTAACCCAACTCCAAGGAGTTAAACAATTCACTCCTTCAACTCAAGACGAAAATGATAGCGCTGATCAAACCAAGATCGGCGATGTTGTTAAAGTGGGTCAAGTTTTAGAAGTGGGTGATGTAGTTAAAGTCCAAGGAATAACTAAAGGTCGAGGTTTTGCTGGCGTCATGAAGCGCTGGGGATTCAGTGGTGGTCAACGTACTCATGGTCAATCAGATCGAGAACGTGCTCCAGGATCAATCGGTGCTGGTACAGACCCAGGTCGTGTTTGGCCAGGAAAAAAGATGCCTGGACACTACGGAACTGATACTAAGACTATCAGTGGCTTAGTAGTAGTTCATTTAGATCAAGAAACTGGCGAAGTTTGGCTCAGCGGCCCAGTACCAGGATTTTATTCATCCACAGTTAAGATCACTAAAACTGGTGATAAAAAAATGATTGAGTTAGATAATGATGCCTCAGGCATTGTAGTCAAGGAAGTCGCTGCAGAACCTGAGTCTAAAGAGGAAGAAACTAAATAATGAAATTAACTACTTATACAAAAACTGGTGCTAAAAGTAAGACTGCTGTCACAGCCAGTGAAACTGTCTTTAATGCTGAAGTAAATAAGAAATTGCTCTCTCAAGGCATTCGAGTTTATTTAGCCAATCAACGTCAAGGAACTAGTAAAGTCAAAAACAGATCTGCTGTTAACCGCACTAAAAAGAAGGCATATGCTCAAAAAGGAACTGGTAATGCTCGTCATGGTTCTAAAAATGCTCCAATTTTTGTAGGTGGTGGTGTGGCCCATGGCCCAACTGGCCTATCTAATTGGAAGCTTAAGCTCACCAAACGTTTTAAGTCTCAAGCATTGATCTCTGCTTTAAGTGCTCAGCAAAAAAATATTGTCGTCTGTGATGGCTTCAATGAGCTAACTGGTAAGACCAAGCAAGCTGTAGAGTTGCTTAGTAAGATCAGAGATAAAAATGAAAAAATCTTAGTTGTTTTGACTGAGTCTAATCCAGAAATAATCAGAAGTTTGAGAAACATTCAAAGAGTGGTGGTGACTAGAGCACAGCGAATCAATATCTACGAGGTTTCTTTAGCTGATAAGATCATTATCACCACAGACGCTCTCAAACAGCTTGAAGAAAAATTAGCTAAGCATATTAAAGTAGTCAAAAAAGATAGCTAAAAATGAATCCATATATCTTAAAACGACCAATCATTACTGAAAAATCAATGCAGCTGGCTAACGCAAGCAATACCTACACTTTTGAAGTAGATCGATTAGCCAATAAGCAGCAAATCAAAGAAGCAATTGAAGAGCTTTATAGCGTAACTGTATTGAGAATTAACACTACTACTAGAAATGTAAGTGTTAAGAAAACTGGCAAGCGTCGTTTAGAGAAGCAAATTGCCCAAGTTAAAAAAGCTATGGCAACTCTTAAAGAAGGTGACAATATAGAATTATTTGATATTTACAACCAATAATATGTTAAAGAAAAGAAAACCAACTACTCCTGGAACTCGCCACCAAGTTGTCTTAGATCGCAGCGATCTATACAAAGGTGAGCCAGAGAAATCTTTATTAGCCAAGGGCCATAAGAAACGTCAGGGTCGTGGTTATAAAGGTCACATTACCATGCGTCATCGAGGTGGTGGGGTGAAGAAAAGAATGCGTATTATTGACTGGAAACGTCGAAAACGAGATATTGCTGGTCGAGTCGAGAGAATTGAGTACGATCCAATGAGAAGCGCTAATATTGCTTTGATCATCTACCCAGATGGTGAAAAGAAATATATGGTTGCCCCAGACGAATTGAATATTGGCGATCAAGTTATTGCTGGAGAAAAAGTTGAGATTAAGACTGGTAATGCCATGCCGTTACGTAATGTGCCGATTGGTATTCCGATTCATAATCTTGAGATGACACCAGGCAAAGGTGCTCAGATAGTCCGTGGAGCAGGGACAGCAGCCTATGTCCAAGCTAAAGAAGGTAAGTATGCGACTGTCCAATTACCATCTAAAGAGCTGCGTTTGATTAACCTCAAGTGCTACGCTACAATTGGCCAGGTTGGAAATCACGATTGGAAGAATCGAAAGATTGGTAAAGCTGGTCGAAAGAGATTGATGGGTATCCGTCCAACCGTGAGAGGTGTTGCTCAACATCCAGGCTCACATCCTCATGGAGGAGGTGAAGGTAGATCTGGGGTGGGTATGAAATATCCTAAGACTCCTTGGGGTAAACATGCTTTGGGCAAAAAGACTCGTGGTAAACGTAAGAGTAGCAAGTTTATTATTAGAGATAGAAGAGTTAAAATATAAAGTAAGACAAGACAAAAAATATGGGAAGATCAAGTAAAAAAGGACCACATGTTGACCCAAAGCTAATCGCTAAGGTCATGAAGCAAAAGCAGGTTGGACAAAAAACTCCAATTAAGACTTGGTCTCGTGATTGTACTATTGCTCCTGAGTTTGTCGGACATACTTTTGCAGTCCATCAGGGTCGAGAGTTCAAAGAAGTTTTTTGCACTGAAGACATGGTCGGACATAAATTAGGTGAGTTCTCCTTGACTCGTACTTTTAGAGGTCACGGCAGAATGGTGAAACGAACAGCTACTAAGACTTAAAGATATGAAAATTAAAGCTACACAGAAACAAATCAGACAGACACCTCGCAAAATGCGATTGGTGGCTAATGAAGTCAAAGATTTGTCTTTAGAACAAGCCATGCGTCAGTTGGCTGTGATAAACAGAAGAGCTAGTTTAAGCATCTTAAAAGTAGTCAAGCAGGCAATTGCCAATGCGATGAATAATCATCGCTTACCTTTTGAAAGCTTGGTTTTATCTAGCATCCAAGTCACTCCAGGCTCCGTTTATAAAAGATGGAGAGCTGTGAGTAGAGGCAGAGCTCATAGCATCATGAAGAGAACTTCTCATGTCATGGTTGAGCTTGAAGTCAAAGAAGATAAGCCTAAAAAAGAAGTAGCAGTTAAGAAAGAAGTCAAGAAAGCTGCCAAAAAAGAAACTAAGAAAACAGCTAAAAAAACTAAGGTAGCCACGCCGGCTAAGAAAAAAGTAACAACTAAGGCAAAGAAAAACAAATAATATGGGACAGAAAGTACATCCTACCGGCTTTAGATTAGGTATTACCTTTAACTGGAAATCACGTTGGTATACTCCTGCTAAAAAATACTCTGATAAAGTAATTGAAGATTTTAAGCTTAGAAAATATCTTAATGATAAGCTCACCAATGCTGGCTTAGTAGAAGTATTGATCGAGCGTAGTGTCAAGAAAATTAAAATCATTATCTCAGTTTCAAGACCAGGTGTAGTTATTGGTAGAGGTGGCTCCAATCTTGAAGAGATTAGAAAAGATGTTGAGAAAATATTGAACGTTTCAAAACTCAAGAAAGATAAGGTTCAAGTTGATCTGCAGGTGAGTGAAGTTAATGAGCCAAATTTAAGTTCAAAATTAGTTGCCGAAAGAATTTCTCAACAGCTAATTTCTCGTTATCCGCATCGAAGAGCTATCAAGCAGGCACTTGAAAAGGTGATGCAAGCTGGAGCCAAAGGAATAAAGATTCAGCTTTCCGGTAGAATCGGTGGAGCAGAAATTGCCAGATCTGAAAAATACACTCAAGGCAGTGTCCCTACTCAAACCTTAAGAGCTAATATTGATTATCATCACCATGCTGCTAGAACCAGATCTGGGTATGTGGGAATCAAAGTATGGATTTATAAGGGTGAAAAGACAATCTAGAACGTAAAGAACTATGTTACAACCTAAAAAAACTAAATTCCGCAAGCAGTTCAGAGGCAAGATGAGAGGCACAGCTCTTCGGGGGAGTGATCTTTCTTTTGGAGAGTTTGGTCTAAAAGCTGTTGGTAGAGGCTGGATTTCAGCTCGTCAGATTGAGGCAGCTCGTAAGAAAATTACTCATGTCACTAAAAGAAGCGGTAAATATTGGATTAGAGTTTTTCCAGATAAGCCAATTACCAGCAAGCCAGTTGGAGTAAAAATGGGTTCAGGTAAGGGAGAAATTAAAGAGTACGTAGCTACAGTTCTACCAGGGAAAATTTTATTTGAACTTGGTGGAGTTACCGGAGAAATGGCCAAAGAAGCCTTGAGAAAAGCAGCACATAAGATATCAGTTAAAACTCAGATTGTGGAAAAATAGACATGAAAAGAAACGATATAAAAGCCCTACATGACAAAACTAATGGTGAGCTGGAACAGCAGCTGGTAGAGCTGAGAAAAAGCTTGGCTAAAGCAAAACTGGAATTACCAGCAGGTAAGCTTGAAGATACCAGATTACCTGGTAAAATTAGAGACGATATTGCTCGAGTTAAAACCATTCTTCGTGAGAAGCAAGTTTCAGCCAAAGAATCAGTAGCTAAGGAAAACAAGTAATGCCTAAAAAACAACTACAGGGAAAAATAATTTCATTGTCTTCAGACAAAACCGTTAAGGTTGAGATAGAGCGTCAGTGGCAACACCCTTTATACAAAAAGAGTGTCAAACGTAGCAAAAACTACATGTGTCATTCAGAAGGAGTTGATGGCCTCAAATTAAATGATGAAGTAATTATCGAAGAGTGTCGGCCAGTTAGCAAAACTAAGCGTTTTAGAGTTATTAAGAAGGTAAAAAAATAAGATGATTCAGTTAAGATCAGTTTTACAAGTTGCAGATAATAGCGGAGCTAAAACACTCCGAGTTATTCAGGTCTATGGTGGATCAAGAAGACGCTTTGGCCATGTGGGTGATGTGGTCAGCGCCTCTGTCATCTCAGCTCAACCACAAAGTGAAATCAGAAGAGGTGAAGTTGTGCGAGCCGTGATTGTTAGAACCAGAAAAGAAAAACGACGCGAAACAGGTGAGTACGTTCGTTTTGATGATAATGCCGCCGTAATTATTGAGTCCAGACATAGTGTTGATCCAGTTGGAACTAGAGTTTTTGGGCCAGTAGCCAGAGAAGTAAAGGAAAGAAATTATAACAAGATTGCTAGTTTAGCATCGGAGGTTTTATAACTTAAGATATGAAATTTAAAGTCGGCGATAAAGTACTAGTCACATCTGGAAAAGATAAAGGTCAAAAGGAAGAAATAGTTAAAGTATTTCCCACTCAAGACAAAGTTATTGTTAAAGGTGCCAATATGTACAGTAAACATATTAAGCCTATTGGTGATAAGCCTGGGGATAAAGTGCGTCGAGAAAGACCGATGTCGGTCGCAAAAATAGCTATTTTGAATGATAAGGGAGAAGTAGACAGAATTGGCTATAAAGTTGCTAAGGATGGTTCTAAGGAACGTATTTTTAAGAAAACTGGTCAACCAGTGCCTGCTTTAGATAAAAAGAAATTAAAGAAATAATTGAAATGAACAGATTACAAGAGAAATATTCCAAAAAGATAGCCCCTCAGCTTCAAAAAGAATTGAAGATGAGTTCGCTAATGGCTGTGCCAAAAGTGAATAAGATTGTGATTAATATGGGTGTAACTCAGCCTACCGAGCCTCGAGCTAGATGGCAGATTATGGATAATATTATTGATCAGTTCAAGATCATCACTGGGCAAAAACCAAACGTGACCCTAGCACGTAAAGCCATCGCTGGTTTTACTCTTCGTGAAGGTGACCCAGTTGGAGCCATGGTAACTCTGCGAGGCCTGCAGATGTGGGAGTTTCTAGATAAACTAGTTAGCATCACTCTACCTCGAGTTAAAGACTTCCAAGGCGTCTCTAGAAAAGCTTTTGATGGCCGAGGTAATTATAACTTAGGTTTAGAAGAGCAAATTGTATTTCCCGAGATAAACTATGATTTAATCAATCAAATTAGAGGTTTACAGGTTACAATAGTCACCAGCACTAAAAATGATCAAGAGTCATTCCGTCTTTTAGAGTTATTAGGAATGCCGTTTGAAAAGGAAAACCATGGCTAAAAAATCAAAAGTAATCAAGTCACTTAAGCTGCAAGCAAAAAGAGCTAAGTATTTAGAAGAATACAAGCAGCAAGGTGAAAGTAAGCCAAATAGAGTCTCGACTAGAGGTAAGAATCGTTGTAAGATTACAGGTCGTCCTCGCGGTTACCTAAGATACTTTGGGTTAAGCAGAATAACTTTTAGAGAGCTAGCAAATAAAGGGGAATTACCCGGAGTAGTAAGAGCTAATAAATAAAGAATAAATATGTACACTGACTCAATAGCTGATATGTTAATTAGAATTAAGAATGCCCTGGCAGCAGGTCATGAAGAAGTGGTGATGCCTCATTCGAAGATGAGAGCAGCCATTGCTGGAATTTTATTGGATCAAAAATATTTAGAAAATGTGGAGACCTTGGATTCTAAGCCACAAAAGCAATTGAAGATTTCATTAAAATATGCTGGCTCATTGCCGGTGGTAAGTGGAGTCAAAAGAATTTCTAAACCAGGTAGAAGACTCTATGTATCAGCTGGGGAAATTCCAGCAACACTTGGAGGATACGGCATTACTATTTTAAGTACTAATCAAGGAGTGATCGCTGATAAGGAAGCTCGCCAAAAGAATGTTGGCGGTGAAATCCTTTGTCAGGTTTGGTAAATTTATATGTCAAAAATTGGACGCATGCTTATCAATATTCCAGCCGGAGTTACCGTTGAAATCGGTAAAGATGCGGTGGTGGTTAAAGGTCCTAAGGGAGAATTAAGTACTAAGATTTTATCTGGAATCAAAGTCGAGCAAAAAGATAATACTTTGGAGGTTTTAACCACTAACCATGAGAAACAAACTAATGCTAATCATGGCTTGATTCGTAGCTTGATTAACAATAATGTAATTGGTGTTACTGAAGGTTATAAAAAAACTTTAAAAATGGTCGGAACTGGATATAGAGTTCAGCAGCGTGGAACAGGGCTTAACCTTCAAGTTGGGTTCTCTCATGATGTTGAGTTTTCAGCTCCCGCAGGCATTACTCTTGCTCTTGAAGGTAATGATACAATCATTGTTTCAGGAATCGATAAGCAACAAGTCGGTCAAACTGCTGCTGAAATTAGATTAGTTAAGAAGCCTGAGCCATATAAGGGCAAAGGGATTCGTTATGAAGATGAAGTAGTCAAGCGTAAACAAGGAAAAGCTTCAATAGCTTAAAATGATCATGCCAAAAATAAAACATAATTTAACTGTCAAGCAAAAACGCAAGATTAGAGTTAGGGTGAACATTCATGGGACTGCTAGCAGGCCTAGATTGAATGTGCTTCGTTCTAATAAATACTGTTATTTGCAAGTTATAGATGATGATTCTGGTAAGACACTTGCTTCAGCTAATGATGCTAGAAAAGATTCAAAAATAACTGGCACTAAAACAGAGCGTGCTGTTAAGGTGGCTAAAGATATTGCTCAACAGTTAGATAAGAAAAAAGTTAAGGAATTAGTCTTTGATCGTGGTTATTATCGATATCATGGTCGAGTCAAAGCAGTAGCAGAGTCACTTAGAAAAGCAGGATTAAAACTGTAAAAGGAAAAAATAATGGCAGATTACAAACAACAACCTAAAGACAATCTTGAAGAAAAAGTTATTCAAGTTTCTAGAGTTTCTAAAAAGACTAAAGGTGGTAATTCATTTGGATTTTCAGTAGTAATGGTGGTGGGAGATAAAAAAGGTAAGATTGGAGTTGGTAAGGGTAAAGCCTCAGATGTTGTCTCCGCTATTCGTAAGGGTGTTAAAAAAGCTAAGAAAAAAATGATTCAAATTCCTATCGATGGCACTACTGTTCCTTTTAGAGTCAGTGTCAAAAAGGGTGCGGCTCAGTTAATTCTTAAGCCAGCTCCTAAGGGAACCGGAGTCATTGCTGGTGGCCCAGTCAGAGCTGTAGTTGAAGCAGCTGGAATTAGAGACATTTCTAGTAAGATTTTAGGCACAGGTAATAAAGCCTCTAATGCTTATGCTACTTTTGAAGCTTTGAAGCAGATTGCAGATTTAGTCAAAATTAAAGGCATTAAGCTGCGTTCATTAGCAGAAGTTCAAGCAGAAGAAAAGAAGAAAGAAGCTGAGCTACAAGAAAAAGCTAAGAAGAAGCCAGTTGTAAAAAAGAGTGACAAAAAAGTAGTTGCTAGCAAGGCTCCCAAAGCCAAAGCTAAGACCGTTAAATCTAAGAAACCTGTGGTAAAAAAAGCAGCCGTTAAAAAAGAAACAGTAGCTAAAAAAACAGTTAAGGTCAAAAAGAAATAATGTCACTTTTAAATAATCTCACCAGCATTGTTAGTAAATCATCCAAGCGCATTGGTCGTGGTTATGGATCTGGTAAAGGTGGACATACTTCTAGCAGAGGTATGAAAGGTCAGAGATCTCGTGTCGGTTCTAAGATTCCGCTTTGGTTTGAAGGTGGTCAATTACCATTAACTAAGCGTCTGCCTATGTTACGTGGTAAAGGTAGATTTAACGTTTTAGTTCCTACAGCAGAAGTAACTTTGACTGATATTGAAAAAATGGAATCTAAGGTAATTAGTTTAGAAACATTGAAGCTCGAAAAAGTTATCAACGCTCGTTTTAGAAAAGCTAAGCTGGTAAGTACTGGAAAGTTGACCCGTAAAGTAACGGTTGAGATTCCAGTTTCCGCTGGCAGCAAGAAAGCGATTGAAAGCGCTGGTGGTTCTACCAAGTAATCTACGTTATCATTATTAGAGATGCAGAAGATTTTTGATTTAATTCAACGCGTGTTTTCTACCAAGAAGTTAAAAAATAAACTTTTATTTACTTTAGGTGTATTTTTCATTTTTAGGTTTCTAGCTCACGTTCCAGTTCCAGGAGTTGATCTCAATAGACTAGAGAGTATTTTTTCTGCAAATCAATTTTTAAGTTTTTTAAATATCTTCTCTGGTGGAACCCTAGCTAATTTTTCAATTGTGGCAGTTGGTATTAATCCTTACATTACAGCTTCGATTATCATGCAGCTGGGAAGTATGATTTTTCCTAAGCTAAAAGAACTACAGCGCGATGGCGAAGCGGGTCGAGAAAAAGTTAATCAATACACTCGTATTATGACTATTCCTTTGGGAGTAGTACAAAGTATCTCGGTGATTGCCCTCCTCAACTCACAGCAGCTGCTGGATTCTAGTAATCCATTGGCATTAATAGCGCTGATTACTAGTTTAGTAGCTGGAGCAATGATTATGATGTGGTTGGGAGAGTTAGTCTCTGAGTATGGTTTGGGGAATGGGATTTCGATGATTCTACTAGGTGGAATAGTCAGCCAATTTCCATTAGCAATCGCTCAATCTTTTGCTACTACCAGCACTGCTCAACTTACTTCTACCCTTACTTTTACAGCGATTGGTTTAGCAGTAGTGGCGGTGATTGTGTTTATGAACGAAGCCATTAGAAAAGTAAAAATTCAATATGCTAGAAGAACTCGTGGCAGCAAAAACTATGGAGCTCAAACTACCCATTTGCCCATCCGGGTTAATGTAGCTGGAGTGATGCCAATCATTTTTGGTGTTTCAATCATGTTAGTGCCTTCTTTCATTGGCCGATTCTTAGCAGCAAGTGGACAGGATAGATTAGTAGAGATTGGTCAAACTTTAACAGTTTGGTCTGATCCAACCTCAGCTGTTTATATGATTGCTTACTTTGTAATAGTCTTTAGTTTTACTTTTTTTTCAGCTCTATTATTCTTTAATGCCCAAGATATGTCTGATGAGCTTAAAAAAAGTGGCGCCTTTATTCCTGGGGTGAGACCAGGTGGCCCCACTAAGGTCTTTTTAGAGTTTGTAGTCACTAGGATCAGTTTAGCTGGTGCTATTTTCTTAGGATTTATTGCTTTATTACCATCCCTGGCCCAAGTATTTACTGGCGCCAGCAACTTAGCTATTGGGGGAACCAGTATTTTAATCGTAGTTTCTGTCATCCTAGAAACTTCTAAACAAGTTGAGTCAATGCTAGTTGGTCAAAACTACGACCAATATAGTTGATTTTTCTAAATTTATTATTGAATTATCCGTTAAAAGATGTATAGTAGTACAGTTATTAGACAAACACTAAGGGGATGTTAATGAAATTGATCCTAATTGGAATACAAGGAGCTGGTAAATCAACCCAGGGAAGTCTGCTTTCAGAAAAACTGCAGATTCCTTATCTTTCTTCAGGTCACGTCCTTCGTCAAATGTCTCGTGAAAACAGATGGATAAAGGAAATCTTGGCTTCTGGGAGATTGGTTCCAGACAAAACTATCATTGAGATAATTTCTCAATATCTAGATAAGCCAGAGTACGAGAATGGTTATATTTTAGATGGATTCCCCAGAACAGTAACTCAGGCTGAACAGTTTGAAAATGGGGTGGAAAAAGTAATCTTACTTGATGTGTCAGATAAAGAAGCCCTATGGCGTATCTCTGGTAGATCAGAAGATCGTGATGATGAGACTTTGAAAGCAATTCGAAAACGAATTGGTCTTTTCCATCAAGAAACTGAGCCGGTGGTGGAATTTTATAAAGAGAAGGGCAAATTGCTTTCCGTTGATGGGGAAAAAGACATCGATGAGGTTTTCTCTCAAATTTGTAAAGGATTAGATATTTAGCCCTGTCACCAGGGTAAAATTCTGTTATAATAACAGCTTGTTATATGGGAAAAGTTCAAGATCATAAAAGAGCAGCTAAAGCACGTCGACAGATAGATCGAACATCTGAGAGGGAGTCAAATCCTGATCGAATGGAGATTGAAGGTGTAGTGGAGCAATGTCTCCCCAACACCATGTTTAAAGTCCGAGTCACTGCTGCTCCAGCTACAGCCTTAGTAGATAAGGTTTTACTGGGGACTTTAGCTGGCAAGATGAGACTCTACAGAATTAGAGTCATGCCAGGAGATGAAGTTAAGGGTTATGTGTCAAAATATGACCTCGGAAAGTGTAAAATAACCTATAGATCAATCAAAAGACCTACGCAGCAAAACTAGTGCTGTTCATAACTCGAGGTTTGATGTATATTTACGACCTATAAATAAAGAAGTATAGATAAAAATATGAAAAAAGGATCATCAGTTGGAAAGCGTTGTGACAGCTGCAAAATTGTTAGACGAAAAGGAGTAGTCAGAGTGGTCTGTAAGGCAGATCCTAGACATAAACAAAGACAAGGATAAAGTTAAAAAAACTTATAAATTACATTTATGCCAAGAATAACCGGTTTTGATATTCCAGATGAAAAGAAAGTAAGCTTCTCCTTACGCTATATTTTTGGAGTAGGTCCTAAGATAGCTGATAAGATTATTAAAAGCACTAAAATAAATCCAGAAAAAAGAGCTAAAGATTTAACTGCTGATGAAATTAATCAGATTGCCAAACAGCTTGAAAAACATGCTGTTGGTGGTCAGTTGCGACGAATAGTCAGAGACAATGTTGATCGTTTACGAAGAATTGGTTCCTACAGAGGACTTCGTCATCGTCAGGGATTACCTGTGCGAGGTCAGAGAACTAAGACTAACGCTAGAACAGGTCGAGGTAAAAGAAAAACTGTTGGTGCTTTGGCTAAAGAAGTAGCAGCTAAAATGGAAGCAGCTGGAAAATAATTTTTAAAGATATCTAAAATATGTCAAAACCAAGAGTTAAAACTAATAAGAAAATTTCAAAAGTTGTGCCTAAGGGTAGAATGTATGTGACTGCTACCTTCAACACTACTTTAGTCAGTATTACTGATGAAAAAGGAAATGTTCTGTGTTGGTCTTCAACTGGCGAAGCAGGTTTTAGTGGATCAAGAAAATCTACTCCTTATGCAGCTACTATCACTGTTGAGAATGCAATTAATAAGGCCAAGGCCTTTGGGATGAACGAAATTGAGCTCTTTATTAAAGGACCAGGACCAGGTAGAGATGTGGCCCTGAGAGTTATTCGTGCTCAGCGTATTAAATTAACTATGATCGCTGATGTGACACCTTTACCTCATAACGGTACTAAGCCACGAAAAAGTAGAAACTAGACCAGATAAATATTAAAAAAGAATTATGGCAAGATATACAGGACCAAAAAACAAACTAGCTCGTAAAGTCGGTGAAGACTTAGGTTTAAAAACTAACGCTCTTAAAGTAGCTCGTCGGTTAATGATCAGACCAGGACAACACGGTCACCGTGGACGTCGTAAAGTTTCTGATTATGGTCTGCAGCTGCAAGAAAAACAAAAAGTGAAATACATTTATGGTATTTTAGAAAAACAATTGAGTCGTCTTTATAAAGAAGCTAGTAAGAACCCCACTGCTACTGGTTCAGCTTTATTAGGCCTACTTGAACGTAGACTAGATAATGTTGTCTACCGAGCTGGTTGGGCTCCAACAAGATTTTCAGCCAGGCAGTTAGTTTCTCATGGACATGTCCAGGTAAACGGAAAAAAGATGAGCATCCCTTCTTACCGAGTTAAGGTTGAGGATGTAGTAAATCTAAAAGATAAAGCGATGAAGATCCCTTATGTATCTGATTTACTTAAAGATGAAAGCGTTACTACTCCAGAGTGGATTAAAAGAAAAGGTGCAGCAGCCAAGATTGCTAGCCTACCAGTCCGAGATGATGTGATTGAAAGAATAGATGAACAGTTAGTGGTGGAGTACTACAGTCGATAAAAATTATTAATTATATAAAATAACCCTAGTCAACAGATTCTTTTGTTAAATACAAAAGGAGGGGAAACAAGGAAAAAAATTATGAAAGATCTATCTACCTATCCGGTAATGAATCCTACCTTTGAAATTCAAGAGGTGGAAAGCGATGGCAAAGTAGCCACTATAGTTATTGAGCCATTAGAGCAAGGATATGGACACACTATTGGTAACTCTTTGCGCAGAGTTTTACTATCTTCCTTGCCAGGAAGCGCCATTACTATGGTGAAAATTGATGGTGTTGAGCACCAATACTCTACTTTAGAGGGTATGACTGAAGATGTAGTTGAATTAATATTAAATCTTAAACAAGTTAAAGTTAAATCCAGTATTTCTGAAGAAGAAGCAGTAATTAAGCTAGAGGCCAAAGGTCCTGGCGATGTAGCTGCCTCTGAAATGAATCCTGAGGCTGGTCTTGAGATCACTAACCCAGAACAACACTTACTTACTTTGGCTAAAGGCCAATCAATTAAACTTGAAGCAACTGTTAAATCTGGAGTTGGCTACCAAACAGCTCGTGATAATAAATCAGAAGTGATTGGTGAGATTCCAGTTGACGCTTTATTTTCTCCAGTAATTAAGGTTTCTTATCAAGTCGAGCAGACTCGAGTTGGTCGCAGAACAGATTTTGATAAAATTGTGATGCAAGTCCAGACAGATGGCACAGTTACTCCTTTAGAAGCAGTTAAGTTGTCAGCTACTATTTTGGCTCGTCAGTTCCAACAGGTCTTTGATCCTATCTTGCCTGAAGTAGAAGAAAAAGGAATAGAGTTAACCCCAGAAGAAGCAGAGACTTTAAGACTCACAGTTGAAGAGTTGGATTTACCAACCAGAATTGCTAATGCATTGCGCAAAGGTGGTTTCAAAACTGTGGCCGATCTTCAATCTGCACCTCGCGCTGTGATTACCAAGGTTAAAAACTTGGGTGAAAAGAGTGTCGAGATAATCGATGAAGCTTTAGACAAAAAAGGTGTAAAGTTGGGGATAGAAAATCAGGGGTAGTTAAAACTATTTGAAAGTTATTTAATCATGAGACATCGAGTAAAAAAATCATTTTTCAATCGTGGCACTAAGCACCGTCAGGCTATGCTTCGGGGTGGAGTCAGAAATTTGATTCTACATGGAAAGATTTCAACCACCATGGCTAAGGCTAAGGAGTTTAAACGATTGACTGATAAAATTATTTATAAGGCAATGCAAGATTCTGTGGCTTCTAGAAGAAAACTACACCAATTTTTTGGTAAAAGAGACATCGTCAATACTTTGGTAGATCAAGTTGCGCCTTCTTTTGAAAAACGCCAGTCTGGGTTCACTAGGATAACCAAAATAGGTCGAAGACGTGGTGATAACACTGAGATGGTTAAGCTTGAGCTTTTGGTTAAACGTGATGAAATGGGTACTTTTAAGAAACCTGTAGCTGATAAAAAACCAGTTGCTAAAAAGACAACTGCTAAGAAAGTGGCTGATAAAAAATCAACTCCTAAAAAGAAGCCAGCTGCTAAGAAAACAGTAGTTAGTAATAGATCTGTTAAACCCAGTAAAGTAGCTCCTAAAACTAAGCAAGGTGAGGGATCAAATCGAAGAAAGAATCTAGGAGTATAAATTTATGAAAACTTATTCACAAAAAACAGCTGATGTGCAACGAGATTGGCATTTAGTCGATGTCAAAGGTGAAATTTTGGGTAGAGTAGCTACTGAAATTGCTCAAAAACTGATTGGGAAGCACAAACCTACCTACACCCCTCATATTGAGAGTGGAGATTATGTGGTGGTTATTAATGCCGCTGAGGTTGCTTTAACTCGGAATAAGGCAGATAAAAAAGTTTATGCTCGTCATTCTGGATTCCCAGGTGGATTTAAAGAAATTCCTTTTAAGAAAATGCTGGCTGAGCATCCTGAGAAAGTCATTCAATTAGCAGTAGTTAATATGTTGCCTAAAAACAGACTGCGACAAGTTAGGATGAACAGACTTAAGATCTATGCAGGCGAGAATCATCAACATCAAGCTCAAATTGATCATAAAAATAATTCAGACAAGAAATAATCATGGCTAAAAAAATCTCTATTCAACCAAAAAAAATTATCAGAATGGCTCGTCAGCAGCAACAGAGATCTAAAGTTCAACGAGAAACTGGACCCAAGTTTGAAGTTCCAGCTGGTCGTTATACTGAGGGAGTTGGTCGACGCAAAGTAGCCACTTCTAGAGTTAGAATCTACGAGCAAAAAGATGGTCAGTTTATTGTTAATGACCAACTAGCTAAAGATTATTTTAGCAATATTCCCCAAGCAGCTAAAATTTTGGATCTACCTTTTGAATTGACTGGAACTCAAGGTAAATTTGCAGTGACTGTCAAAGTTAAAGGATCTGGTATCAAAGCCCAGCTAGAGGCTGTGACTCATGGTTTATCCAGGGCTTTAGTTAAGTTTGAAGAATCATTTAGAGCTCTTCTAAAAGAAGACTCAATGTTGACTCGTGACTCACGAATGAAAGAATCTAGAAAACCAGGTCGTGGTGGTAAAGCCCGTCGCAAACGACAATCTCCAAGACGTTAGTCTTAAAGTTAGCGCTATCATATTTTTTTGCTACTAAAAAACCCCGCCTATATAAATAGCACGGGGCTTCTTATAATTTTTAAATTAAATTATTTTTTTACCAAACCTGCTTCTTTAATGGTTTGCCAACTCTGAAGTTGACCACATTATGAGCTTTAATGGTCTGACGATTATCTTCTTTTCCAAAAGGAACTACTTCTTTATCAGAAACTTTGCTGACATAAAAAGTGCCAAATCCTGAGATAACTACTTTTTCACCTTTTTTTAGAGCACGATTCATTTCTTCAAACAATGCTTCGACACTGTCTCGGGCTGCTTTTTTAGTTAAGTGAGCTTTTTTAGCTACGATATTAATTAGTTGTGATTTGGTCATATTGTTCTTTCCAAACAGATATATTAATTATTATTTTACCGCTCATCACCGGTTTTGCGGTTTATGTGAGTGTAGC
>JABGTR010000014.1 GCA_018646985.1 Minisyncoccota bacterium | reverse complement strand
TTCTTCATTACTCATTACAATATCTCCCATTCCAAGCCTCCATTTTAATTAGTTATTACAACTAAATATTATGAATACTTTTATTTAAAAGGGGACATTTCTACTTAACGCAAAGGGGACATTTTCGAAAAACGCTAACAAAAAATAGCCTCTAGTTTCCTTCTAGTAGGAGTTCTGTTACAATACGATACTTATGGTCAGCCCAACAGCATACTTTAGAGAAGTCGTTCGTGAACTAAAAAAAGTAACCTGGCCTTCCAGAAAGCAAACGATTAACAAAACAACACTGGTGATTGCGATTAGCATCTTACTCGCAATCTACTTAGGAGGATTAGATTTTATTTTTCAAAAGTTAGCTGAGGCGTTAATTAAATAACAAACAATAATTATGACAGACAACGATCAAATACAACCAGAAGTTACCGATGCAGAGGTCCAAGAGGAAACTCAAGCAGAGGCTCCTGAAGTTCAAGAAGTTAAAGTTGCCAACCCTAATATTCTCACCATCTCCGATGTCGAGAATAAAAAAGCTCGTTGGTATGTAGTTCACACCTACTCTGGCCATGAGAATAAAGTTGCTGAAACTCTTAAACAAAGAGCAGACACCCTCAACTTAACCCATCAGATCCTCAAGGTTTTAATTCCTACTCAAGAAAAAATTCAAATCAAACGTGGCCAACGTAAAACTATTCGCGAAAAAATCTTTCCTGGATACATGTTGGTTTTCATTGAGCTGAGCGATCAAGCTTGGTTAGCAGTCCGCACCACTCAAGGCGTAACTGGTTTTGTCGGAATTGGCAACAAACCTACTCCTCTACCAAAACATGAGGTGGAAACTATTCAAAAATATATTACTCAAGGTGCTCTCCAATACAAAGCTGAGTTTGTTGAAGGTGAAGCTATTAAGATTACTGATGGTCCATTCAATGAATTCTTAGGTACTGTCCAATCAATTGATGAAGAAAAGGGTAAAGTTGAAGTACTGGTCAGCATTTTTGGACGAGAGACACCAGTAGAGCTTGACTTCTTACAAGTACAAAAAGTCTGATATAATTCGAGGTCCTTATGGCAAAACAAAAAAAAGTAAAAAAAGTTCTTAAGTTAAATTTACCAGCCGGAAGTGCTACTCCAGCCCCTCCAGTCGGTCCTATTCTAGGCCAAGCTGGTATCAATATGATGGACTTTATCAAACAGTACAATGATCGTACTCAAGATAAACGTGGTCAGATTATTCCTGCCGAGCTAACAGTCTACCAAGACAGCAGCTTTACCTTTGTCCTAAAATTACCTCCAGTCTCAGCCATGATTAAACAAGTTTTAAAACTTAAATCTGGCTCACAAAAACCAAGTGTTGATATTGTCGGCAAGTTAACTCAGGACCAAGTCAGAGAAATTGCTGAAAAAAAACTCCCAGATCTTAATACAAAAGATATCGATGCGGCGATGAAAATAGTTGCTGGATCAGCAAGAAGCATGGGTGTTGAAGTTGTTTAATTAAATTCACAAGGAACAATATGGGACAAAAAAAGAATGTTGACATGTCAATGGATGAAACCGAAGTTAAGGTTGTAGAAGCTGCAACTGAAAACGTAACCGAAGATGGTGCTGAAAAGAAACCAGCTAAGAAAACTACTCTTAAAAAGAAAATCCGCAGTCAAAAATACCAAGCCGTCCGTTCTCAAGTTAATAAAACTCGTCTCTACGATCCTTTATCGGCTGTAGATCTAGTCAAAAAACTTTCCTACTCTAGTTTTGATGGAACCATAGTCGCTCACTTAGTTTTGGGTGATAAATTTCAAGGAGAACGAGTCGATATTCAGTTCCCTCACTCCACTGGCAAAAACATCACTGTCGCCATCGCCGATGAAAAGGTGCTAGCTAAAGTCAAAGATGGAAAAATTGATTTCGATATTCTCTTAGCTACTCCAAACATGATGCCTCAGTTAGCTAAATTAGCTAAAATTTTAGGACCTAAAGGCTTAATGCCAAATCCTAAGCAAGGAACTTTAACTGATAAACCCAAAGATAAGAAAAAAGAGCTTGAATCTGGAAAGATCACTATTCGCTCTGAACGCAAAGCTCCACTGATGCACATTATGATTGGCAACACTAAGATGGAAACTAAAGAGTTAGTCGAAAACCTTCAGACACTGATAACTACTCTAAAAGATAAAATCGTTAGAATTAGCTTGGCTGCAACCATGAGCCCCGGCATCAAAGTGGCTGTAGAAAAGTAAATTTTTTACTTCTTTTTAGGCTTCCAAATTTTTAGTCCTGGAATATTTTTAAAATGCTTGGCGTTGAGTGTTGCTAACCTAGCATTGTGTTCAATTGCAGTGGCGGCAATAAGGGCATCATTTCCATGAGAATAACTCTTTCTTTCTATCTCTCCTGCAATTTTAGCTATTCTTGAATCTAAAGAGATTATCTGGACATCCTGAAAAAGTTTTTCTGCTACTATTTGCACTTGAGGATCATTCATTGATCTTCCTACCCAATACTCAAAAACCACAATTGAAGAAGTTAGAATTTCTAATTTATTATCCTGAGCATGTAAGAGTATCTGTTCATAAACTCCCCCTCCAGTCCGATTAAACTCTATTAAAATGGAGGTATCAAGCATCACCTTTACCATTGAGGAAACCTCTTAATTCTAGAGTTGCTTCTTACCTGCTCAATTTCTCTTATATCTTCATTAGTCAAAGTAGGCATTAGTTTTTTTAATTCAACTAACCTCTTCCCCCAATCAACTTGCTTTTTCTCCAAAGGCACAATCTTAGCTATCTCTTTGCCGTTTCTAGTCAGAATAGTCTCTACTCCTTGATAATAAGCAGCGTCAATAATCTCAAATATCTGTGCTCTAGCAGTAGTAACAGTCATGATTTGTGTTTCTTTATTCTTATTTTTCATAGGATAATATCCAATCCCTACCAAAAGCGTAGCAAAAACTATTTTGGTAACAATGTGTACGTATTGTACATATTATCATCTAAAAAAACAAATGCTATAGTTAATGAATATGATCGCATCAGAGTTAAGTCCAGCAGAACAAACCCCAGAATTAAATCCTCAACAGCCTTTAGTTCCATCACCCCATCAAACTCAAAAATGGCCGTTCATCACTCTATCAGCACTTCTAGTAGTCGCTACTAGTGCTGCCGCCTATTTTTACTTTTTTCCTCGACAGATAACTCAGACAAACACTGTTCTTGCCACTCCCACTCCTACCCCAGTCGCTTTTGTTACTCCGACCCCAGCTGCAACTCCTAATTCAACTACTAGTTGGGAAACATACCTAAGCGAAACTAAAAATTACTTAATTAAATACCCTCCCACTTGGAATATTGACACTTCTAAAGCTGAATTAGACTTAGATGCAAGACTAACAATCTTCAAAAATGAATATAAAATTACTATCTTATGGCCATCAGCTTTTGGTCCAGGAATTTGTGTCTTTGATGACCAGGATAGAACTAATGCTCCAGACATGGCAAGCTATTGTGAGGGAAAATATAAACAATTTCTAAGTAACAATGATCAAGAAACACATCGAAGATTAGTGAGCCCAAATAAGTATCTTGAGTGGCCAGTTTATACTCTATATAACGAACATTTCACAACAGCCCCACCTATAAAATATCAAGCTCCTGTTAATTATGATCCAGAACAAATTGAAATCATGGATCAAATCATTTCAACATATCAAGTTAATGAACAAACATCACCAAGCGTTGATGCTACTAACTGGCAGACTTATACTGACCAATATTTTAATTACCAAATTAAATATGATGATGGGTGGAAACTAAGAAAGACCTATGGACCAGATGTAGATAAACTGGCTCCAACCGATATCGTTAGTGGAGTTGACCTTCATTTCTATGAAGGAGACTATTTCCATGCCAATGTAGGCATCAATCTTTTAGAGTCTAAAGGAGAAAAGGATATTAATAACTGGATCACTAAATACGACCTCAACTATCCTAAAGAAGCAGCTGTTAAACAGGTTTCGTTCAATGGTGTAGATGCTAACGAATATACCTATCAAACTGGTAATTCTAGAGTCAGCAAAGTCCTTTACTTTATCAAAAATGACTATGCTTACAAGATCTGGTTTTGGGGAGACAATCAAGACTACTTCAATAAGACCAAATCATTGGTAGAAACATTTTTAGCAGAATAACTCTACTTCTTCTGCTCTATTTCAGCTAAAAGTTTCTCTATAAACATGGTTGTAGTCATCACTTCTTGCTTGCCACCGTCTCTAGATCTAACTGCCACTGATTCTGATTCAATTTCTTTATCACCCACCACTGCCATATATGGAACTTGAGCTACTTGAGCATCACGGATCTTGGCAGATAGAGTTTCACTGCGATCATCAAGCTCTACTCGAATACCCTTAGCCAGCAACTCTTTTTCAACTTTTTGAGCATATTGGTGATGGTCTTGGGAAATTGGCAATAACTTGACCTGGACTGGTGACAACCAAACTGGAAATTTACCTCCAAAGTGCTCGATCAAGATCGAGACATAGCGTTCGATCGAACCCATGATGGCGGCATGCAGCATCACGATCCGTTCTTTTTCGCCGGCTTCATTGACACAAGTTAAATCAAAGCTATCAGGCATGTTCATATCTAGCTGGATAGTAGCTACTTGCCACTCTCTACCTAAAGAATCTTCAGCCATGAAATCAAGCTTAGGACCATAGAAAGCTGCCTCCCCCTCGACCTCTTGAACATCCTGACCTCTGGACTTAGCTAATTGTCGGAGCTGCTCTTCGGCATACTCCCAATCTTCTCTTTTACCCAAATATTTATCCATCTGATCTGGATCTGAAAGGGATAATCTGACCCAGAGTTTAAAACCAACGGCGCTGTAAAACTCATTAATAATATCCCAAATCTTACCCATTTCTTCAGCTGCTTGGTTCTTACGGCAAAACACATGTGCGTCATCCTGAGTGATAGACCTCACTCTAGATAATCCAGATAGCTCGCCTGTTTGTTCATCTCGATAAACCATGGTGGTATTGGCATAGCGTTGAGGTAATTCACGATAACTATGAGGTTTACGAGCGTAGATCTGAGTGTGATGTGGACAGTTCATCGGCTTCATTGCAAACTCATGACCCTCGCGTGTCTTAATCAAGAACAACTCATCTTTAAATTTATCCCAATGACCGCTGGTTTCATAAAGTTCTTTTTTGGTGATATGTGGGATCTCAACTCGCTCATAGCCTTTAGCCTTGCGTAGCTCCCAGACGAAATCATCTAAGATATGACGCACTAACGCTCCTTTTGGTGTCCAGAGAGGTAAGCCTGGACCAACTAATTCTGAGAAGGTAAATAAATCCATTTTGGGGCCTAGGATTTTGTGATCTCGCTTTTTAGCCTCTTCCAATAGATTGAGATACTTGCGCAGTTCTTTGGGAGTTGGAAATGCCACTCCATAAATGCGAGTCAGCATTTTATTTTTTTCATCACCATGCCAGTAGGCTCCAGCCACAGAAAGTAGCTTGAAGGCTTTGACCTGACCAGTCGAGACTACGTGAGGACCAGCACAGAGATCTACCATCGCTCGCTCTGATCCTGGCTCACCACTCCAGTAAACAGTCACCAGCTCGTCTTTGGACTCGATAATATCGACCCACTCTTCTTTGTAGGGATTGCCTGCAAATAATTCTTTAGCCTCGGCCACGGAAATTTCTTTTTCTATCATCAGCAGATCTAAATCGATAATCTCTTGCATTCTAGCCTCAATCTTGGGGAAATCTTCTGCCGAAATTTTGACATCATTAGCATCAAAATCGCAGTAAAAACCATCGTCGGTGGCTGGACCCATCGCTAAATGGATGCTGGGATAGAGCTCTTTGACTGCCTGGTGTAGGACGTGCTCAGCAGTGTGACGCAGCTTCCAGAGATTGGATTTATCTGCTTTTAATTTTTCTTGTTTGTTTGACATGTGTTTGACTTTCTTTTTGCTAATATGAATTGTACCTCAACAGCTTTGCATTTTGCAGACCTGCTGATTTTTCTTCGTTAACACTTGAAAAAACAGGGTCTGCAATAAAAAAACCCCCGTCGAGGCGGGGGTTATAAATTCACATCACGACCACCCTGCCCCTAGGGGTTGGTAGTGGTGGTGGTAATTAGATTTAAGAACTTTTTCATCTGTTTAACAATTTTATAATATCACACTAATTTAGTCTTCATCTAATTCATTTAAAACTCTACTCAATGCTGAAGTAATCGACATAATATCAGTTTCAGCGTTTAAGTCACTACCTTGATCACCAGCTGCTTCCAAGGCAGATAGTATTTGAGCCTTTAGCCAAATGTCTTCCTTTACCTTACTCCACCACTCTTTTACGTGTTCTGCTTCTAAAGATCCATCTAAAGCACGCCCTTGAATGTGAGCAGGAACTTCTTCTTTAATTAACTCAGCAACAGATTGAGACATAAACCACTTTCTTCTAAATATTACTTACTATATCAAAACAATATATATTCATTAAATACAAAAGTCAAATTTTGATTCGTTCATAGTCGTCCAGTAAATATTGGTCAAAATCTGACCTGCTGTCTTATTCTTCTTAAATTTTTTAATCAAGCAAATTAGGGCTCTTTTCATATATGACAACTATACACATTTTTAACTCGCTTGACAAAATCACTTATTTTTCTTATCCTGTACATATATGTGCCGTTCTAGAAATACCTATAAACAAAAAATTCTACTTGAACAAGACAAGCGCATCTTCAGTTCTAGTGATTTAGCAGTTCTCTGGGAAATTGAGAATAAAAATACCCTCTGGACTACTCTTAAAAGATACACTCAACATCAAGTTCTCTATCGTTTACAAAAAGGTCTCTACTCTACCCTACCCATTGCTAAGCTAAACCCTTATGAAGTCGGCTGTGCCATGTCTGGCCCTAGTGCCTATATTAGTGCTGAGACAGTCCTTCAGAATGAA
The DNA here is from genome assembly GCA_018646985.1 of Minisyncoccota bacterium. Lineage (GTDB taxonomy): Bacteria > Patescibacteriota > Microgenomatia > UBA1400 > PJMF01 > JABBGTR01. The sequence goes on along the minus strand of JABGTR010000014.1, from coordinate 7,938 downwards.
GGCATCATCATGCAAAATATTAGTAAAGTTACTCTTTTTGGAGCTAAGCAAAAGGAATTTTCTATCGGTAAAACCAACTATTTGTGCCGCTACCTCAATCCCAATTATCTACTTAATAGAACTGATATTATCGAGAAGAAAACTTACACTATTGCTACTCCAGCCAGAGCCGTAGCCGATATATTACATCTAAACCCTAATTACTACTTTGATAATCAGCTAGCAATTAAAAAACTTAATATTATACAAATACAGCAGAAAGTTGGCTATAAACAATGATGATTACTCCCAGACCACAAGATGCTAAACACAAGAATCAACTTTTAAAATTACTGAGAGCTATTCTCAAAAATAACTTACTTGCTAGTAATCTACAGTTCAAAGGTGGTACTTACGCAGCACTTCGTGGAGTCCTAGATCGTTTTTCAGTTGATTTAGATTTTGATTTACCAAATAAAACTAAAAAAGATGAGATTAGACAAAAATGTTACCAAATTTTTGATCAGCTGAATCTAGAAATTAAAGATCAAAGTCCAGGTCATCTACAGTTTTTCTTAAGGTACAAAGCCAAACCTAACGAGCGGAATACTCTCAAGTTAGAAATTAATGATCAACCTAGTATTCACAACCAGTATGAGAAAGTGCATCTGCGAGAACCCAATATGTACTGCAAAGGACATACCCTCGAGACCATGTTTGCCAATAAGCTGATTGCTGCAACAGCTAGATTTGATAAGAACGGCAAGATTGCGGGTAGAGATTTTTATGATTTACATCAATTTTTCTTGCAAGGACTAGAGCTGAATAAAGCAGTCGTGGAAGACAAAACTGGGATAGACTTAGCCAGTTATCTAGAAAAATTAAAAGCTTTCATCGATCAAAAATTAACTAAAAAATCACTCAACCAAGACTTAAATTCACTCTTACCTCCAGAAAAAATGCTAGAAATATTGCCAGTCTTAAAACCAGAGTTGTTGGTTTTTATCCAAGATGAAATTAAGAGGCAAAACTAGCTTCTCTTCTCTACGTCAATAATTCTCTTTACCACCGCTACCGAGTTCTTAACTATCTCTGGTAGAAACTTGTCAAAGTCTTGAGGCGCGACGCCATTTGCTTGATCAGAAATAGTCCGCACCACCACAAACGGGAGTTGATTCACCACACACACCTGACCCACTGCTGCTCCTTCCATCTCGACTGCATCTCCAACTAACTCTTCCCTCAGATAATTAAACTCTGGCCGATGACTCTCGCTGATAAATTGATCACCACTTAAGATTCTCCCCAAGTGTAATTTATTTTTTTCTAATTTAGCTTGCATTGCTCTTATTACCAACTCCTTATCGCAAACAAATTCTTTATAACTTGACCCAGGCACCTGTCCTCTTCCATAGCCAAAAGCTCGTGCATCCATATCGTGTTGAATGGTGTCTTTAGCCACTACCACATCACCAATTTTGTAATCTGGATTTAAGCCTCCAGCCACACCAGTAAAAATTACTGATTCTGGTTGATAAGCGTCAATTAAGTGCTGAGTGATCATGGCTGCAAAAACTTTTCCTACTCCAGACTGAACCAACACCACCTCTCTACCCCACAGCTTTCCCAAATAAAATGTAAATTCATGCCACTGGTCTTCACCCCTCAACTCCAGATGAGATTTGAAAACCTCTATCTCTTCATCCATAGCACCGATAATTGCGATTGGTTGAGTCATATTTCTCGATTATATGCTATACTACGTCCTTATTCCAAAGACAGCGTGCGTTCAAAATAAGACGCGCCGAGGAGATCAGACAAATTTTTCTGTATTTTCCCCGCTCTCTTTGGTCAAGAATTAACTAAAAAGGATTCTAATGCCAAATCAACATAATCAAGATCAACTCAAAATGCTCAAAGAGAAGCTTAGCCGTGCTAAGTCTTTTGCGATCGTTAACTACGATGGCACCTCTGCCGCAGATCAAGTCAAACTCCGCTCAGCTCTTAAAGATGCTGGCGCTGAGTTCGTCGTCGCCAAGAATACTTTGGTTGGATTAGCCGTAGAAAATAAAGAATTCGCCGAGTCATTAAACGGGATGAATGCTATTGTCCTCTCTTATGAAGATGAGATTTCTGGTTTCAAACAAGTAGTCAACTTCCATGAAGAAGAAAAGAAATTAGAAATCAAACAAGGTGGCATGGATGACAAAGTGCTGAGTATTGAAGAAGTCTTTGAGTTGAGCAAATTGCCATCTAAAGATCAATTGATTGCTACACTTATCGCTCGCATTCAAGGACCCGCTTCTGGATTGGTTAACGTCCTTAAAGCATCACAAAAGAGTTTGGTATACGTATTAAAAGCTATTAGTGAAAAAAACTAATTAGTAAATTATAAGGAGGTCATTTATGGCAGAAGAAAAGAAAGAAAGCTTAGAGCTTTCAAAAAAAGTCCAAAAAATTGTAGACTCCGTCAAGGAATTATCCTTAATGGATGTCTCAGAGCTAGTCAAAGCTCTTGAGGACGAATTTGGTGTCAGCGCTGCTGCTCCAATGATGGCTGCTGCTCCAGCTGCTGCTGCAGAAGCTGTCGAAGAGCAATCTGAATTTGACGTCATCCTCAAGGATGGTGGTTCAAACAAGATTGGTGCTATTAAAGCAGTTCGAGTTCTTAAACCAGATTTAGGTTTAAGTGACGCCAAGAAGTTTGTCGAGTCCGCTCCTCAGACCGTTCTTGAGAACGCTGGTAAAGACGCTGCTAACGAGGCCAAAAAAGCTCTCGAAGAAGCAGGTTGTGTGGTCGAGCTTAAATAAGCCACCCACATTTCAAGCCGAAATTAAAAACCCCGTCATAATTAAAAAAGACGGGGTTTTTTGTATTGTTAGATAAAAAAATACCACAAATATCTTCATAGTCATTCCCCCACACCATCATCCCAAACCCCTATGGTCAAATTGGCCTATTTCTGGACAACTTTTGGGTGATTTTTGACCTTTTTTTGGCCTCTTTTTGACACCCCCATCTGGAAAAGTAAGGAGTAAGGAGCGACTTTATCTTTAGCTTAGTGATCCTTGGGAATGATATCTTTTAGATATCTTTTTCAAGGGTCATGTGAGTGCCTGAAAAACATTAGCAACTACCTACATAATAAACCCAAAAACAATGCCCTTCTCCACTCACCTCTAGTTTCTCCCACACTTTTCCACATTAAAAATATTACAGGATTCACTTAAAAAAGTTATCGGATAGACTATGTGGATAACTACTTTTAGCATTTTCGGGTCTTTCTACCAGATATAATTAGTGCTTGACCTAGTTTGTGTTTGTTGTTACTTTTAATAATAAGTGAGTGCGATTTTGATGTAGTGAGTCCGCCCAGGCATAAGACTCTTAAAGACCACAAAACAGCTACTTTCTTCACCGGACAATATCAACTCAGCAAGAAAGGCGAGCGATGAACAATACACAAGACACCATCATCAAAAGTGATCAAAAGAAAACTGGCAGAGCAACAGATGCCGCTAGTATGGATATCAACAATCTTCCCGATCTCTTAACAGTCCGTGAGGTGGCAGATTTACTCAGAGTCTCTCCTCTAACCATCAAGAGATGGGGTAAAAGAGGCAAGCTACCTGCCATCAGAATCAACTCTCGTGGTGACAGACGCTACAAAAAAGAAGCGGTCATGTGGTTACTAGGCATGAGCCCTGATGACCAGCCAGCAGAATAGATCAAAAGAGCAAGTAATATATCTAAAAGTAAATTAATAGCTGAATATTTCTTTAATCACTAAACCTAAAAAGCTGATTATCCGCAGTTGTCTTTTTAGTCGCCACGGCTCAATTATTAAGCGAAAAAGCCACTCAAGGCCCAATTTTCTAAACCAATAAGGCGCGCGCGGCACTCTCCTTAGCAGATAGTCAAAACTGCCACCGACTGCCATGGCTATAGAAACACCACTTTTAGATAATAAAGACCGATTTCGGTCTATCCACAACTCTTGCGCTGGGGCACCAAATGCTACCAACACTAAATCTGGCTGAAGTTGCTTTATTTTTAGTTTTAATAGTTTATCCTCACTTGGAGTTGGTTGTGAAACATTCTTATATCCAGGAGTCCAGTTAATTTTGGCTCCATCATAAGCAAAGTAATCCTCTGGGCTATATTCTCTGCCTCCAATCACTAAAACATCTAGACCTCGCTGATGAGCCATACCAAGCAAATCTCTAACTACATCTACCCCTGCAATCCGCTCGGAGAGTGGTTTGGCCCGTCCAAAAAGTGCCAGTATTTTTGATGCCCACACCAATCCAATCCCATCGGGAAGTAATAAATCAGCTTGTTGTAAAACTTGCTTAAATTTCTTATTACCTCGAGACTGGACAATTTGTTCTGGGTTAGGGGTATAGACCACACATAGCTCCTGAGGCTCATTTAGCCGCTTTTCAAAGATACTTAGCAATCTACTTCTTCTACTGCTAAAAATGTTTAAATCAAAAAGAAGTTCCCTACCATCAGTCTTTTTCATATATTTAACTCACCAAAACTCATTTATACTACTGATCAAAAACCCAAAAACTTTACTCCTAAAATCATAACATTAACTTCAATTCTAGCCAAATTATCTAATTTCGCTATTTCTTCGGGTCAATAATAAATTACTATTATCATTTTTACAGATGAACATAATTCGTCACCCCATTAAAACCCAAAACCCATCTTTTGTGAGAAATTTTTCCAAAATGAAATAAGTCTTTTTTGTTTATTCTGCACACAATTTGACTTGAGTAAATCATAAATTATACTACCAACTTTATTCTTACTACGCTTCCGGTCGGATTGTAGTGTTTTAATCACACCCATGTCATTAAAACTTAATTTCAGATTCAAGAAAAAACCAAGTCTAAAACAAAAAAGTAGATTTGTTGACAAGCTAATGGACTGGGGAAATCTAGTGTTTGTAGGAAGTTTTTTGTTTCAGCTCATTAGTCAAAAATCTCTTAACTATCTAGGAGCAACTGGCTTTGTTATTTGGATGTTTACTATGGCTATTGGGTTCTTTTTATTATAAAATAATTTACATTAAGGATAAATATTTATGCTAGATAGCATCGTCAACATGAATGGCGCTTTACTTCAATTAATTTTAGGTGGAATTGGTGCTGTAATTCTAACTGCCTTTGCATTTAGAAAATAACTCCATGACCTTCACCTCCCTTCGCCGACAATATCCCCGCTTTATTTACGATTCGTATCAAACTGAGCTCACTGAAGTTGGTCTTAAAATCACCCACCACTTCATAGTTGAACCAGAAATCGAGTTTCACCCCACAGTTACCATCGAGGGCGTTACGCAAAAACAATGGGAAGCTATCCCTCAAGAGCTGCGTGACAGCTGGGTCTTTCATCTCGGCTTAGCTGAAATCCCTAGCTACTGGAAAGCCACCGCCTCTCCAGAAATAGTCATCAAAGCCGGCTATCTAAACCCTGATCAAATAGCCTGGTGGCACAACCTACTCATGAAGGGTATGGGTGAGTATTTTTACATCAATCAAATAGACTTTACCCAAGATAACTTTGTCAGCTGGAGTGTGACTACTCCAGAATCATCACTCCCCACGACTCTAGCTTACCCTTCCACCACCTCAGACTACCTCATTCCTGTTGGTGGCGGCAAAGACTCGACACTAACTTTGTGTTTGTTTGATCAAAACCAACTTGATTATGATGCTTTCTTACTCAACCCCACTCCAGCCATGGAGCAGATTTCTCAAATCTCCCATCCTCAACGAGCCATCATTGCTCGCCGCATCATTGACCCACAGCTACTAGAGCTCAATAAAAAAGGCTATCTTAATGGTCACACGCCTTTCTCTGCCTACCTCGGGTTTTTGAGTCGTTTTGCCGGTTTTATCTTTGGCAACCAAAGCATCGCCATCTCCAACGAACGCAGCTCTAACGAAGGCAATGTCCTCTTCCATCAACACACCATCAATCATCAATACTCCAAAACTTATGAGTTTGAGCAGGGTTTTGACCAATACTTGAAAAAAAACCAGTTGATCTCCCCGCAACAAACAGCACCTGCTTATTTCTCACTCTTACGCCCCCTCTATGAGCTCCAGATTAGTCAGCTCTTTATGAACTGCCCTCAATTTGACCAGTACGCGACTTCTTTTAGAAGTTGTAATAAAGGCCAAAAGACTAACTCTTGGTGTGGCAAATGTTCCAAATGTTTATTTGCTTTTATTACCTTTTATCCATTTTTAACTACAGAAAAAATAACTCAAATTTTTGGCCAAAATCTTTTCGAAAACGCCGACTTACTCGATGAAGCTTTAGCCTTACTAGGTAAAACAGAAACTAAGCCTTTTGACTGTGTAGGTACTCACGAAGAAAGCACGGCTGCTTTTTTCCTGTGTATTGAAAAACATCAGAATGAAGGCACCAAACTACCCACCCTACTTCAGTTGGTCTGGGATCAAGTCTTAAGCAAACAACATAGTTTGGAAGAACGAGCAGACAACATTCTTCATAGTTGGGATCAAAATCATCAATTACCTGGTAGAATAAGAGAATTGATTAAAAATGCAATCAAAAATCTTAAAAAAAATAACTGATTACCAAATTATTATATTTGGTTTAGGAAGCGAAGGTCTTTCTACTTATCGTTTTCTTCGTTCTCGCCTCCCCAATAGTAATTTTATTATAATTGATGAGAGACCTCTGGCTGAACTAAACCAACTCTGGACTGAGCTAATAACAGAAAACTCTAAAACTCAATTTACTACTTCTCTAACTGAGATCCCTCAAGATGAGCTCCGCCATAGCTTGCTCTTTAAAACTCCAGGTATCCCCATCTCTCACCCCATTGTCCAGAAAATAATTGATGCTGGCTCTGAGGTTAGCTCCAATACCCAACTATTCTTTGATCTAGTCACAGAACATAATTCAGCTGGTGACAAACCTCAAATCACCATCATTGGTGTCACCGGAACCAAAGGTAAAAGCACCTGCGCCTCCCTCATTCATCATGTCTTAGAAAAAAATAAACTAGATTCATATCTAGGTGGCAATATTGGCCGACCAGCTCTTGATGCTTGGATGAAATGGGACGGAAACAAGAAACAAACACCAGCCCTGTTTGTATTAGAATTATCTTGCCACCAACTAGCAGAGCTTAAAAGTAGCCCTCATATTGCTGTAGTTCAAGATATCGTTTCCGAACACCTTGATTATTACGATGATTTTGAACAATATTATCAATCTAAGACTCAGATCGCCCGCTTTCAAAGCAAAAAGGATTTAATTATTTTTAATAAAGAATCAAAAACAGCTAGTCAGCTAGCTTTACTTAGCAAAGGCAAGAAAATCTCCTTCTCATTAAAAGATAAAAAGTTAATGGAGATTGCAAAGGTTACCCCACTCATGGGTGAGCATAATCTCTACAACGTCATCCCCGCCATCATCGTTGCCCAAAAATTCAAACTAACTAATAGTCAGATCAAAAAAGCAGTTAAAACTTTCAAGCCACTCCCCCACCGGCTTGAATTTGTGGCAGAAATTAATGGCGTTAAATACTATGATGACTCAATCGCGACTGTACCAGAGGCCACCATCGCTGCCCTGAAAACTTTTCCAGATAAAAAAATCATCCTGATCGCGGGTGGCTATGAGCGCCAGCAAGATTACAAAGCTTTAGCAGCAGAAATTATAAAATGTAATGTTAAATCACTATCGCTTCTACCTCCAACTGGGCAGCGACTTTTACTAGAAATAGAACAGTTTAATCCTTGCAATCAACTTCGGGCTTCGATCGAATCTTTTTTTGGGATGGATGAAGCAGTTCACTACGCTGTTAAAAAAGCTCAACCAGGAGATGTAGTTCTTCTTTCACCTGGTGCAGCTAGCTTCAATAACTTCACAGATTACATCGATAGAGGTAATCAGTTTAAAAAAGC
>JABGTR010000007.1 GCA_018646985.1 Minisyncoccota bacterium | reverse complement strand
GGAATCTAATTATGAAGAGTTAACGAAAGATAACTACTTTTACAAACCCAGTGGAGCCGTTTAACAAACAAGTATTAATTACCCGAAAGGGGACATTTCTACTTAATTTAAAAGGGGACGTTTCTACTTAACGTTAACACTAGAGGCTATTTTTTAATCAAAGATACTTTTAACAAATAGATAGAATTTTTCAAATATAGAGAGAGGTGCTTTATTTTCTATTTCTGGAATTGGTAATTCTTGGACTAGTGGAGGGCTATAATAATTAGTAGCCATAGTCGGGGAAGGAGTGGTAATAATTGAGTTACCAACTTTATCTTTATCTAGTTTAGATCCAACATCAACAATTTTTGTATTAGCGGGGCTGCAAGTGGTACTTTTAGGGTTTGAAAGAAGGCGACAGTCACTATTGAAGCAGCTGAGTCCCTCTTGGCAATCAGAGTGATTACTGCAGCTTTCATTGCAACTAGCACGAGTGATGTCGGCTATCTGTTGAGTGTCTGGCTCAGGATCAGTTGGAGTGGGATCTGGGCTTTGATAGTCATTGTTTGCAACATATGCTTCGCAACTACTGCTTCCAACATTAGTCACCAAACGACATTGTCCGTTATAGCAACGCAGATCTACATCGCACTCAGCATTACTACTACAAGCTTCATTACAGCTTTTAATAGTTGTTCCTCCAGTACCAGGACTTGGAGAAACAGCTGGAGTAGGTGAAGGGCTCACGCCTGGAGTAGGAGAGGGCGATACAGCTGGAGTAGGTGAAGGGCTCACGCCTGGAGTAGGAGAGGGCGATACAGCTGGGGTGGGTGAGGGACTCACACTTGGGCTTGGTGAAGGTGATGTTTGAGTGTCTTTAAACAAAATGGGGTGACTGGTTTTGTTTCTGAGAGCATTAATAGCTAGCTCTTTTACTGCAATTTGAGTGGCTGAATCAATAACAATCGTAGCATCTTGCTCTTGGAGTAATTTGACTTTAATGACAGCTAGAGTGCCTTCACCTTTAATGTCACCTGAATCCAATGAAGCTGCAAAGGTAAAAGTGGCATTATCTGAATTAATTACTGGGGCAGCTAACTCTAAAGAAAGATCGCCTTTTGTAATTGAAACAATACTCAGAAGATTTTGATTAAAAGTTATTTTTACTTGTGCCGCAGTAATGTTGGAATTATTAGTATTAAAAACTAAAGGTATTTCTACTAATTGATCTTTTTTTGCTGAAACTTGCCCAGGGTTTAGAGTTAGGTCAACTTCTAGGGTGTCGCCGCTGGCTTGTTGCCTAATATCTTGATTTTGCTGGCTGAGGAAATAAACGGAGACACCACCTATTACAAGAATAAATAACGCAAAGCCACTTAATGTATATTTCCACTTTGTAATTCTTTTTCGATTAACTTTGAAGCTATTTTTTGTAACTAACGGTTTTTTCTTGGGTGTGGAATTTTTATCAACGGTATCGTCAGCTGTTTTTTTATGAAACAAATTATTAAAGTTGAGTTTGGTAGAGATGAACATTAACATTCGTTTCATTTTCATTATTAATGATAAGCTTTTTAAGCCTGGCAAGTCAATAAACATATCTACTGGCCATAATTAGTTATTAAATTATTGTAATCAAAAATATCATATTTAGTTCCAAAGCCTGCCACTAGGATGTTGTAATCAAAGATGTTGACTGAGCCGTCACCGTTGAGGTCTCCAGGTAAGGATTGGGAAGCAATTTTAAATGTGCCAGCAGTGATGCGTCTTTGGTTGGTGCAGCCAGTAGTAACAATGTTCCAGTAGTACTGACCATCAGACAAGTTAGGTTTGGAGTAGGTGCTGTTGGGGTTTAGTGGGACATTGACGATATCAATGTTTTGCAGCAGGCCGTTTTCTCTGTATTCTGACGAAGAAGAGATATGAAGGCGAGTTTTTTGGTTATTATTTCCTGGGTTTATTTTGAAAGAAACAGATTTTTTATCAGTGGTGATGTTTATTTGTGGTTTAGTGACCCAACAAGTCGGTTCTTCATTTGCAATGGTTTTTATTGCTTTGAGTATTTCAGGCTCTGATCTGATTCTTTCCCAATTTGAGATGTTTATAAAGCGAGTGTTTCCAAAGTTAAAGTTATTTTGAAAAGCTTGATACCAAGAAGAGTAGGTGGTATTTGGAGCACGCCATTCTGCAGCTCCCCACTCAATATATCCTTGTTGTTGAAAGATGGTGTGAAGAGTATCAAACTGTTGAGGATTCGCAGCATCACCATTGTAGAAACTCCAAGCAGGGTTGCCATATGGACTGAGACTGCTTTCTGGGGTGGTAATAATGTGATTGGGGAGGGTGAAACCAGGACTATTAACATGATCAAAGATTTTTTGCCTAGGGATGCCAAGTTGATAGGCGTATTTATTTAGCTCTGTATAGTAGTTTTGTACGACTTTGTCTAAGTTGGCAGAAGTTATGCCACCTTCAAGACCCAAAAATTGAATGGCGGCATATCCAAGCTGGTCTGATTGGGAATTACCTGGGCCCGGATTTGGTGCATTGGGGTTGATGCCATTGGAGTAGTGGTAATAGTTTCCACCAATATTAACTTCTAGGCCGAGAGATATTCCACCTAAGAGCCATTTTTTATCTTGGGGCAGAGATTGATACCATGAGGATATTTTGGGAAGCATAGTATTTAGCTTGTTTTTATTTGCCTGAATGAAAGTTGGGCTAGCTAGATTTGGGTGTGGAAAAGCAAGGGATATTTCACTTGCCCAATTTCGCCAAGCAGTTTTAGTGGCACAACTACTACCGTTACTACAGGTCCACTCAACATTACTACGATTTTTAAGATCATATCCAGGCTGATCTTGATCCCACCAATTCCATAATTCAGGAGCTTTATTTAAGTATTGAAATCCATCTAGAACAATAAATAGCGGTATTTGATTTTCTGTAGCAAGAGGTAAGAGTTTATCTATGGAAGCGAGGATATTGTTTAAATTGTGGCGATTGTAGTGAATAAGAACACCGATACCAATTTTGCGAGTATTATTATTGTTGCCGCGGGTGCCGATTTTGTTTAGTACATCATCAATGGCAGCTTGATTAATTTTATCTGGGTTATTGAAGCTCCAAAATTGACTACAGTCAGAAGGATTGCATGAGGAGCCATCTTTTCGAACAAATATATACTGGGGATCTATAGGTGTAGCATGTGTTTGTTGAGCGCTGAATAACAATAATGAACTGAAAATAACAAAAATAGTGACAAATGATCTTATTGTTTTGTGATGAGTATTATTTTTCATAGTTACCCACTAGCTCATTGTAGTCAAAAATATCATACTCTGAGCCAAATCCAGCAATTAGAATATTGTAATCAAAGATGTCGACTGAGCCATCTTGATTGAAGTCTCCAGGATTGTTTGGAGTTGAGGAGGGTGTAGGAGAGGGATTTGGCCACTGACATGTCAGGTTGCCATATCTGAGACCTACTGTGGACCAGCCACCTCTTCCGCCATCTGGTCTGATAAACTTTGCTCTTTCTAGTTGCCACTGCATAACAGAGCGGACTTTGATGCCGGTATCTGCAATACCCTTGCTGATTTCTTCGAAAGCTTGGGTGTCATTGGCATAGGTTTCTTGAATGAGAATTGGAGTATTACTTTCACCTGTGTTACTCATTTCTTGATAGATTTCCTGCAATTGAGTGTCGATAGTTTTGTCGTGTGGCCAGGAGTAAATTGTGACAGCATGAGAGGAGGGTCTTTCTCCCACGACGTCATAGGCTTGCATTAAATCCTTGAATTTTCCTGGTTGCCATGCAATGTCAAAACCATAGGTGTTGGTATTGCCGAATTGGCCGAGGTAATCACGCCATAGTCTTTGAGTGTAAGTTTTGACTTGTCCCAATGGTTTTCCTCCGAGTTCTGCTCCGATATTATAGTAGATGCTAATTCTTTTGTTGGTGAGTCCTGTGTTGACTGAGCGAATTGTTTTGAAGATAAATGAGCGGTTTTGTGTGTATCTATCTTCGTGCCACTCAGTCCAAGATGTAGGGTCAACAGGTCCTAGACCAGCGAAACGAAGTTGAACCTCATTGAAACATGGGCCATTTTGGTTTTCTAGTTCATTAATGGTTTTGATTACATTGACGACATTCTGACGATATCTTGGCTCTAATTCTCCTGAACTAGAGTCAAAGGCGCCACGTTTTGCTCTCTGAGGATCGTTTTCGGGGAAGGGAAAGAACCACATTACAAACCCGATCTTTTTTTGACCACAATTACACATGCTCATCAAGGTGTGTTTGATCTTCTCGGAATCTTGATCAAAAGATTTGAGTGTCATGCGAATAGCTCCGGGATCATTCTCATCAAAAGTGTAATTCTCTAGTGAGGGATCGGTTGCGTATCTACCAAGTTCGTAGATAACGAAGTTAGTTCCACCGATCTCAAAAGGATAGTCTGTAGCTTGAGCGAAACTGGGTGAGATTAGTACTACTGAATAGATTATTGTGAGGGCGAAAAGTATTCTATTCAATGATTGCGACATTTTTTAATTTATAGAGAAGAAATTATAGACACGCGAGTAAAGGGAGGTGACGTTGGTAATAATTTGTTGTATAAAATTTTCTTTGACAGGTTGGGTGCTTGGTAGTGTATTAGTGGCGCGGCGACCATCAGGGTGGACACAGATACTAGGGTAAGTTTGAAGGATGCGACTATCAGCAGCTTTGACACATTCATCCCAGGATATAGTATCTGTTTTAGGTTGAG
>JABGTR010000015.1 GCA_018646985.1 Minisyncoccota bacterium | reverse complement strand
TAACTTTTCACCACATTTCTGACACCATTTTTTTTCATAAATATACCCATTTAGCACTCTTAAAGTGCTAATTATTACACATTTACCCCAAACATCAATGAAAACTAACTAAAAAACCAACGCAAATTTTCCCTTAACCCAGATATCCCATAACATTGACTATTAAGATATATTTTGATATAATACTTAATCTTTTGATATGCAGATAAATCTTCCAACAATTCCATCTTTTTTGAGAACTTCCTTTGCAAAAACCAGGTTGTATTTGGCCGGAAGAGAATATTGTGGATGTAAGCCAAGGAAAAGAAATAAGAAGTCGTTTTTGATTAGATTCATTAATTCTTTTTTATTAACCATTTCCATTGTATCTTTTATGTTTGTGGGGTTATTGATGTTGCCAGATTTTTACTATCAAATTTTTCCAGCTGATGTTCAACCTCTTATTACTTTGGAATCAGGTACTCCACTAGGTGGGGAATTTGATGAGGGGGCTGGTGAATTAACTGAAGCAGTAGAAAAGAAAATCTCTTTACCAGATAAAAACGAGAGTCTCCCAGAGGGGAATTGGCTTATTATTCCTCGAATAGGGGTAAGAACACAATTAAGGTCAACTCAAGATCCAGCAGAATCTTTAAAGCAAGGCGTTTGGATGTCACCTAGTTATGGTAAGCCAGGAGATGACTACGACTTGCCAATTATTCTAGCTGCTCACAGATTTGGCTGGGAATGGTGGTGGCAGACAGATTACTGGAAATATCACTCATTTTATAGTTTGCCAGATCTAGAGCCAGGGGATATGGTGGAAATTATTGCTGATCAGCGAAAGTGGAGCTATGAGATCTACGCTGGAGAACAGGGGGAAGAGATCACTGACTATGAAGCTAATTTGGTTTTATATACCTGTAAATTCTTAAACTCACCTCTAAGATATTTCCGCTATGCCCGCCTAATTGACTTGGATCATAGTACTCAAAACTAGAGATTTAGGTTGACTTTTTGAGCATTTGTTGAGATAATATGAATGTTCCTATCAAGGAAATTTTAACTCCTCTTCAAAAAAAACAAGAATACGCGGTTTTTAGTTCTGATAGTATAGTTAAGTAATAGTTATTTTCATTATTTTTATGATAGATAAAAAAACAGCCGATGTTTCAGTCGGTTCACCAGTAAAAAAAGTAGTCGCAGCTGACGAGAAACCTGCTTTAGATAAACCAGCTCCTGTAAAAACACTTGGGAAGTCTAAGCCTGTGCCAGTGTTACCACTTAGTGGTAATTCTAAAGGGCGTAGTAATGGCAAACAAAATATTAGGCGCTCTCAAAATGCGAGTTCTGCCAATAGTATTAAAGGCGTCCTTGAGGTTCGTGATGGCCATGGTGTCCTCAGATCTGAGCACGATGGTGATCGCAAAGATGCTTATATTTCAAACTCTCAGATCAAGCGTTTTCGTTTAAAAGAAGGAGACTTAGTTGAAGGACCAGCTAGAGAACCTAAAGATAATGAGCGCTATTGGGGTTTGCTTAAAGTAACTGGGATCAATGAAATGTCAGTCGAAGATTTTCTTAAACAAGATCGTAAAGAATTCCACAGACTTACGCCAGTTTATCCTGATGAAAAGATTAATCTTGAGGTAGATGCAGAGACACTATCTTTAAGAATAATTGATTTAGTTGCTCCAATCGGGAAGGGACAGCGCAGTTTAATTGTATCTCCTCCTAAAGCAGGTAAAACTACTATCCTAAAAGATGTTGCAACTGGTGTGGCTAAAAACCATCCAGAGATGCATTTGATGGCAGTTTTAGTCGGGGAAAGACCAGAAGAAGTGACTGATATTCGTCGCCATATAGCTAAGATTACTGATGGCAAGGGTGAAGTGGCTGCTAGTAATTTTGATGAAAATCCTGAGTCACAGTGCTCAGTAGCTGAGCTAGCTCTTGAAAAAGCCAAGCGCATGGTTGAATCAGGTCGAGATGTGATTATTTTATTAGACTCGATTACTCGCTTAGCTCGAGCTTATAATTTATCTATTCCTACATCTGGTAGAACTTTATCTGGTGGTTTAGATCCAATGGCATTATTCCCACCCAAGAAGTTCTTTGGTGCAGCTCGAAACTTTGAGATTCCAGGATCACTGACAATTGTTGGGACTGCTTTAGTAGAGACAGGCTCTAGAATGGATGACCTAATCTATGAAGAGTTTAAGGGGACTGGAAACCAAGAGATTCGTTTGAATCGTCGTTTAGCAGAGCGTAGAATTTTCCCAGCAATTGATGTCCAAAGATCTGGTACTAGAAGAGATGATCTCTTATTTGATGGAGTTACTTATCAATTAATTCTGACATTACATAGAATGCTTGATATGCTAAATGATGAGGAAGAGAGAACTTCTACATTAATCTCTCAACTCAGAAAAACTAAGAGCAATAAAGAATTCTTAACAAGCCTGAAACAAGGGTAAAACAGAGCATAGGCTATGTCACGTTTGCAAACTCGTCTCAAAATGCCAGCTATATTGAAGGACTGGGGTGATTTTTTTAAGTTTATTAATCGCTATATTCGTCATCGTGGTTATCGGTGGTTTTCTGGTTTTGAACTAGGAAAGAACGCAGTAGTAGATCTTCTTTATAAAAAACGAGGCCGATATACTCGGCCATTTCTACACTTTGGTACAGTTGGTTTAACTTTTATTGTGATCACTTTTGGACCTTTAGTTTTGTCTCAATCCGAAGATGAAGTCGCGTCAGAGATAGTCGGTGGAGTCCTTACAGCCTCAGCTCACGTAGCTGACTTTAATACTCTTCAAGCGGAAGAAGTTCGCCAATATCGTGGTGGGGAAATTATTATTCATATAGTAACAGATGGAGAAACTATATCCAGTATTGCGTCACGCTATGGTCTGCAGACAACTACAGTTATGTGGGAAAATAGTTTGACTGAGACTAGTAAGATTAAGCCTGGTCAGGAATTAAAAATACTTCCCTTGGATGGAATTAGACATAAGGTTTCTAGAGGAGAAACTATTGCTTCGATTGGTAAAAAATATAGTTTAGAAGGATCTGAAATTCAGGTGATGGTCGACTATCCTTTCAATGAATTTCTTAATGACGAAACATTTGATTTAGCAACTGGTCAATATTTGATGGTTCCAGATGGAGTTAGGGCTAGTGTAGTTAATACTACTGGCTATGTGGCTCGTCAACTTCAAATCACTCCAGACGCAGGAAGCGTAACTGCTACTGGTAGTTTCGTGTGGCCTGCAACTGGCAGAATTACTCAAGGATATCGTTTTTATCATAAAGCGATCGATATCGCTAACAAGGGTGCCGGACCAATCTTAGCGGCTGACGGTGGCACAGTGATTGGAGCCGGATGGTTGGATGGTTATGGTTATGGTAATCGAGTTATTATCGATCATGGGAATGGTTTTGTAACTCTCTATGCTCATTTAAGTGTAATCCAGGTTCAAGCTGGGCAGCGAGTAAATCGCGGTGATTTGATCGGGCGAATGGGAAACACTGGGCGTTCCACTGGCACTCATCTTCACTTCGAGATTAGACAGGGTGGGGTGTTATTAAATCCATTAAGTTATTTGAATTAAAATTACTTGTTATATAGGGTACAATACGGAGTTATTATGATTGATTTGGTTAAACTACATTTACAGGCTGGTAATGGCGGCAACGGTCGAGTGGCTTTTCGCCGAGAAAAATATATTCCTCGAGGTGGTCCTTCAGGAGGTAATGGTGGTGATGGTGGCAGTATTATCATTCAGGGTGCAGATAGCTTAAGCTCATTGCATCACTTGGCTGGAGTCAAAGGGTATATTGCTAAGCCTGGTCGATCTGGTGGAAACAAGAAAAAAACTGGGGTGAAGGCCGACAGTTTAGTGATTAAGGTGCCTGTTGGAACTAGGGTTTGGCTTTTAGCAGAGAATGAAGTTAGTCAGATTCGTCGTCAACGCTATAGCCTGGATTACAAACTTAATCGTGATGAAGTGAAGATTAAAAAATATTATTTATCTGAGTCTGGTGAAGCACCTCCTAAGTATGAGAACACTGATGTGATTCCTATCTTAGCTAAAAGTGATCAGCTGGAGGAAAAGTATCAAGATTTGATGGATGCGATTAACAGTCCCATCGATTCTTTAAAAGACGTTGATTTCAAGAAATTACCTAAGCAGCAGCTGATAGAAATTACTTCAGCTGGACAAGAAGTTATAATCTGTCAGGGTGGGTATGGTGGGCGAGGAAATGATGCTTTTAAGGGCCCAGCAAAGACCACTCCAATGGAGGCAGAGCAAGGATCTATTGGTGAGCACAAGGTAGTTGTTTTAGAACAGTTATTGCTAGCCGATGTGGGTTTAGTTGGTTTCCCCAATGCAGGTAAGAGTACTTTAATTTCAGTCCTAACTAAAGCTAGGCCTAAAGTAGGGGATTATCCTTTTACTACCTTGGAACCACATCTGGGAGTGATGGAAGTTAATGGTAAAGAATTTGTGATAGCTGATATACCTGGATTAATTGAGGGCGCAAGTGAAGGCAAAGGATTGGGACATGCATTTTTACGACACGTAGAACACTGTAGTTTATTATTATTTGTGTTATTTTTGACAGAAGAAGCGGTTTTTAATGATGAGCTAAATACAAGCAAAAAGGCTGAACAAATCTACGAGCAGTTTGTGAAATTACATCGAGAGCTAGGTGATTATGGGCAAGAATTAATCAATAAGCCTTATTTAATTGGGGTTAATAAAATTGATTTGTATAGTGATGAGTTAATTAAGGCCATTAAGGATATTTTTGTTAAAAACAACCAAGAAGTAATTTTGTTTAGCGCAGCAACCCAAGATCAGACTGATAATTTATCAGCTGATTTAGTCAAGATGATTTAAATTTAGAAGACGTTTCTCTATAGAAAGTAGTACTGATTTTAGTGTATTGAAAATGATATCTTTTTGATATCATTTTTAAGAATGTCCAAGCGCATCCTTGTCTCTCTGTCAGATTACCAAAGACAGCAACTAGATAAACTCAAAGAAAGAAAGGCTTTCACTACTATTAATCAAGCCATTAGATCTGGAGTAGATCTTCTCTTGAGAAAAGAGAGTGTGAAGCGTTGGGATAATCAAGTTTTTTTTGAGTATGAAGCAGGTATGATGAGTCGTCATCATCGATCTGGAGTTCTATTATCGATACGTTTTCAAAAAGAATTAAATTATTTGGTAAAGAATAAAGCTCCTCAATTAAAGAGAGGCGTTTGGAATATTTTGCGTAAGATTTCTCAAGAAGAAAATTCAAACTTAGAAGTGAAACAACTCGAATTTAAAGACTATTTTTTAGTTGGTTTTGTGTTTTTAAGAAAAAAATGGTCAATACTAATTCGCTATCATGATAAAGAAATCATTGCTTGCAGGATTATTGATCCTACTAATCAAGTTTGGTTTGAATAGTGGCTAGTTCTGCAGCTGCTAGTTTATAGTTTTCACTACTAGGTTCAACTAGAGATAAAACATTTTCATATGAAATTATTGCCTCCGCCAGCTTATCTTGCTTGGCCAAAGCATTAGCTAAATTGTAGTGAGCATTAGCATGATCTGGTTTAAGAGTAATGGCTTGGGCAAACAGCTGCTCAGCTTGATCAAATTGATCGACCCCATAGAAAATACTTCCCAAGGCAATTCTTAACTCCGGGTCAGTGGGTGAGTTTTGAATAGCCTGTACATAAGAGTTAACTGCCCATTGGTCTGCGCCAGTGATGGTGCCAGCTAAATTGTTGTATATCTGAGCCAATACTTGCCAGTTTTGAACATCAGCTGGTTGAAGCTGGGTTGAAGTTTGACTTTCTCTAATTGATTGCTGTATCAAATTAACAATATTTTCCTGGTCTTCTTGAGTAGGATCTGCTTTGTTTGCGAGTGCAGTTGCTAGCGAAATATTAGTGAGCGCATAGCGTCGATGATAGATAGCCAAGAATGGATTCAGATTTACTGCTCGCTGTTGAAGTTGATACATCTCCACCATCTTATTTGTTTGACCAGCTTGATTAGCTTTATAGAAAAAATAGTCAGCGGTAGTTGTTCTTCCTAAAGCGTAGCTGCCTAAGACGAATAATATTACCAAAACTATTCCTAAGATCTGAGCCATGAGGGAACGGTGATATTTTTTGACTGTAAAATTTTGCTCAGGCAATGATAGCCAGGCTGTTAATACTAATCCAAATAAAATTAGTAGTGAGGTGAAAGGGGGCAGGACTAGCTGAGTTGCAAGAAGAGCTAATAGCATCCATGTTGTGGGTGATTTTCTCAATGAAGTATTGTATTTAACTTGTTTGAGTATTTGTAAAACTAATAGCAGCCAGCCAATAAATCCTAGAATTCCAGCTGAAGTTAGAAGAGTGAGGGGTAAGTTGTAAGCACGATTTAATTGGACATTCCAAAGTTTAGTTTGATTAGTCCAGACTGGCTTAAATTGAGCATAGGCTAGATGATAGTTGTTGGGTCCAACACCCAAGGCAGCTGTTTTAGGATTGCGAACCGTATCAAGAGCAACTGACCAACTCACAGCTAGTGATGGGAGAGATGGAGAAGAAGGTTTGCCAGGTAGTGATGAATAAATATTAAACCCGAAGCCAGCTGTAATCAAAATGGCAACAACCCAACTTAATAGAGTAGTTTTTACACCCTTTTTTATATTGTTGGCAATCAAAAAAATGTAACCCACCAAAACTACTCCTAAGATTTGAGCGGTGACAATGGGTGACTTTGCATAGATCCAACTGAGTTTATAGCCGAAAGATTGAAGAATGGAAAGTAAGCTCATTAGGGCAGCGCCAACTCCTAGATACTTCATAAATACTTGAGAGAATTTTTTAGTTACCAGTTCTTTTCCCAAGCAAACAATTAGAACCAAGCTTAAATAGACACCTCCAAAACCAAGTATATTATCAACTGGGTGGCTGTGAGTAAAAAATATGCTGGCGGTGACAACCAATCCAAAAATAACTAGCGGCACAGTCAGTGGTGATAAAGAAATAGTGGTGGTTTTTTTAACGATCAAATTAACACCGGTTAAAGCAATCATTAATAAAACTGCTAGTAAGGATAAAAACTCTTTGGTTTGAGTAACAAAAAATTCTCCTAGTGGTAGAACTAGAATCAGTAGCAGAACGGTCAGGGACAATAGAAAAATAGTACCTAGTTTTTTTACCATATTATTATTCAAGCAGTCTTCCACTGAGGTGTAAAGGCAGAGAGTCTCTTTTTTATCGAGTTTAACTATAGTTGATATCTAATGAGCTAGTTTGCCGGTTGAGGTGATGGGCTGGGGAGTAGCATTGCCTCATCTGTCTCAGTTGTTTCAGCTGAATTGGTTGAGTCGGTGGTGACATCAGCTTCTTCAGCTTGAGGACTTGGGCTAGGCACAAGAATTGTTTCTTGAGGTATATCTATTAGTCCGCCTGGCAATGGAGAAGGCAAGGAAGCTGGTTGTTGTAGTTGTGACTTGGTGTCATTTATTATTTGACCGTCAGCCTCTTGCTGAGGTGCCTTTGGTAGTTTCTGTTCTAAGACCAAGAGTTCTTTTTGAGCTTGCTCGTAATCTGTCGAGTCTTGATCAATATTAGCTAATGCTTGAGTCATGGCTTGGTATGCTTGTCTGAAAGCACCTTTTTTGTCTAGAGCATTGGCTAAGTTGTAATAGCCATTGGCATAGTTTGGTCTCAGCTGGACTGCTGTTTGAAACTGTTTAACAGCTTGATCAAGAAGACTAGCTTTAGTCTCTGGATCCTCAACTAGTTGAGAAAGCTGATAGAACAATCCTCCATATTCAACTCTTAAGATTGGATTGGCTGGATCAACCACTGTTGCTTGATTTAGATATTGAAGAGCATAGTCTTCAGCACCTTGAGCAACGTTGATTAGATTTCGGTATATTCCGCCTAAATTCTGCCAAGTAGAGTAGAGGCTTGGTCTTAAATTTGCGGCTACTTGCCCTTGTTCAATGGCTCGTTGGATCAGAGTAGAGACTTGCTCTCGCTGTTGATCGGTTAGTTCTGTAGCTTGGCCTGTTTCTGAGTCAGTTGCTTGTAATTGAGACAAAGATGACGCTAGAGTGAGGTTAATTTGCGAAAGAGAGATCCGATAATCAGCAATTTGAGGCATTTGCTGGACAGCTCCAATATGGGCGGCGTATGTTTTCTCAGCATCGTTTTGAGAAAAAGCTACTTGAGCTTGGCGCATTAATACTTCTGCAGCATAGACGCGGTAAGTAAAGTATCCTGAAAATAAAACAACCCCTCCTAAAATGGCTGCTGTAATCAAGTTCGTGTATCCAGGTAGATTTATTTCTCTTTGAGTTGAGTATTGGCCATGAGCTGCGATTAAGCCGGCTAAAACGAAGAAAAAGGTGTAGGTAATAACTCCAGCTGGGAGCAGGAAGAAACTAAGGATAATTGCATAAGTAGTTAATTTTAAGGCTAATGTTAGCGGTGATTTTTCCAGCTTGAAGCTAGTTTTAATGGTTGCTATCAACAACAAGATAAAGCTGCCCAGACCTAGGATGCCAGTGGTGGCTAATAGCTGGAGTATTTCGTTAGAGGCAGTTTGGAAAACTGTGGTCCAAAGATCTGTTTGAATCAAGAAGGCTGGTTTTGATTGAGTAAATAAGACAGTAAAGTTTGCCAAGCCAATTCCAAAAAATAACTCTCGAGCATTTTTAATTGCATCTAAAGCTAATGACCAACTAGCTCGAAGTGGTAAAAGTGAAATCCCAATTTCACCTTGAGCTAACATGAATCCATAAGCTACTAAGGCAGCTAACTGAATACCAGCAGCGGTAAAGAGACTGGTTTTTTTAATCACCTCTTTTTCTTTTATAGCCCAAGAAGCTGTGGCCACTAATGCAAAAAAGATGGTGGTGATGAGTGCTAATAAGGAGCCAGCAGGTGAAAAAGAAATGCTCTTCATCCAGATGGGAAGTCTGGTTATTTCTGTTAATATAACCAGTTGTAGAATTCCATGTAAAGCAAGGGCAGTTCCAGCTGCAATTAGTGATGCTAGAGCTAATTGAAGTCCTTTAGCTGATTTTTTAGTAGTTGCTATAAGGTAAGCAATAATTGGGAGTGTTAAGAAAAGAACTCCTTTCCCAATTAAGCTTTCTACACGAGCTTCACGGGTCAGGAAAATATCCAGTCCCATCGCTGCCCAAAACAAACCTAGGGAAGTGATGAAGAATGAGGATTGATGAACGTGTTTCTTTGTAATGAGATGCTTAATCCCAGTAGCAGCGAGTAAGATGAGGGTTATTAAAACAACAAAAAGATGTTTGTTGGTTGAAAAAAAGTTGAGCGTAAACGGAGCGAAAAAAAGCGGAGTAACCAGTAATAATAATGAGAAAACAATTTTTTTGAGCATATGTAATTTATATTCGTTCTCAACAGTGAAGTCAATTTGCAAATAATGGTATTATTGAATAATGATATCTAAAAAAAATAGCAAGAATGATGGTTTCACCCTAATTGAGTTATTGGTGGTGATGGCGGTAATTGGGATATTAGTGACTATCTCAATTGGCAGCTTTCAGAGCTCTCAAATGAAAAGCCGTGATACGAGGCGAAAAAATGACTTGGAGCAAATCAGCAATGCTCTAGAAGCCTATGTTAACGACAAGGGTGAGTATCCAGATAATTCTGTGGATTTTAAAATAGCTGGTTGTGCTAATGAGAGTAGTTGTGAGTGGGGTGAAGAGTGGAGTGATGAGAACGACACTATCTACATGATTGAGATGCCGGCTGATCAAACTACAACTTTAACTTATTATTATTTGTCTGATGGCTCATATTTCCAGCTTTATGCTCGGCTGGAAAATGATCAAGATAGATCAATTCCAACCTTAACTGATAGTCCAGCAAACTATGGTTTAAGCTGCGGTGACTTGAGGTGTAACTATGGGGTGTCTAGCTCAAACAAAACAGTTGAAGATGGTCGCATTCCGGTTCTTGATAGTCCTTGATTGTTGAGTTTACTTATTCAGCACACAAGATGTATTCATTAGTGGCGTCGTAGGTGGCGCCGCAAGCCTCAGGACATCTGGCTTGACTATTAGCAATTTCAGGATCAGATAAGTTTTCTAAATCAATTTTAAGGCGAAAATCATCATCGCCACAATCTACAGTTCCACTATAATATCTAAAGTTTTCGACAACCTCCCTCATATAAGTGGTGTCACAACCACCAGCTCCACCAGCAGCGAAGTCAGCTTCACAGCCAGCTGGACAACGTGAGTCGCCATTTGCTCCACAGGCAGGTATGTAAATGCCAGTATCAGTCGCTGGATATGCTTGATAGTCATTATAGTAAAGGCGAAGAGCTGTTTTAAGATTATTTAACCCAGTTTTTCTGGATGTATCTCGAGCTCGTTGGCGAGCTCCTTGCATGTTGGTAATCAATAAAGTTGCTAGAATACCGAGAATAAAAATGACTACCAATAGTTCGATTAAGGTGAAACCAGCATTATTTCTTATGTTTTTCTTATGTTTGTGCATGTGTTAAGTGTAGCAGCTGCTTATTCTAGGCACCAGTTGGTGGGGTCGAGAGTACATTCACTATCGCAATCATCAGTGTAGTACCACACATTACAACCTGATTCGATTGGATCGCTATAGCTATTGCATTCTCCAGGGCTACCCGCACCAACATCTCCCTTAGTGCACGCCCAAGTTTGGCTAGTGGGTGATGGTAGTGGTGATGACGATGGCGATGGTGATGAGCCGGCATCGGGATTATAAAGCTGAACATTTCCAGATGTTACTCCATAGTTAAAGCCACCGTAATCAGATCCAGCTGGAGGTGAAATAGATGCAGCACAATTAGGCTCATAGCCACAATAGAGATCACCGTTACAGAGAAGTTTCTCTATTATCGAATCACTAGCGGCTTTAAGTGGGGCTAGAATTTTGTATGATTGACCACAAGTATCATTGGGATCATGGATATAACAGTAGGGTAGGATATAGACTGGATCACAAGGAATGATGTTTAAGTAAGGATTGAGTGAGTCTCCACCACATATTTGTAAGATGTCTTCTGCGGGAAAACACTCTTTATCATTATAATAGTTTTCAAAAGCAATACTAATTCTTTCGAGATCACTTTTGCGTTGAGCGTCTCGAGCTTGATTAAGATGATTTTGCCAAGCTATAAGCGCTAATATAATTAGCACCGCTAAGATAGCGACAGTAACGAGTAGCTCGATAAGAGTAAAGCCGAAGTTATTTTTGAGTGTTCTTTTTATTTTCACTTTTTAAGTATAGCAAAGCTAACAGTATTCTGGAGCCAGGCAGCAGTTGGTGGTGGAAAAGGCGGCATCATTACAATCAGTTGCAGTTACTGAGGTTAAGGTGTTTTTACGGACTCGGCCAGTAGCGGTGACAGTATAAAAAGTAAGAGTGGCAGCATAACCATCTGGTGGGCTTTCGCTGTCAACAGCAAATATGGGCGTCTTGGGCTTAAGCTCTGCTCCAGATGCAAGAGCGATAGTTCCACTAGTAATGGTGATAGATCCAGCTGCTAAAGTAGCATTGGTGCCAATGGTAATGGTGCCAGCAGAGGCGGTGAGTACGGCGGAGTTAGTAGTGCCAGTTCCAGTGTCTGGTCCATCTACTTTACCAGCATCAATACCGCAGCTACTAGCAATATTAACATTTCCTGAGGCTGGAAAAGAGCAGGCAGCATGGGCTCGAGGGGCAAAAAACATGGCTGAGAAAAATATAGTGGTTGTTGCGAAAATATTTTTTTTCATGTTAGCGAATACTAATATCAACAATTGATTCTCCATCCGAGCTAGTAGCTACTAGAGTGAGGATATATTTATAAAGCACTGGGTCAGTGATTTCCCACTGAGTTTGCCAGGTGCCATTCTTATTAGTCCCTTCTACTAGTGTCATCTCAACAGACTTTTCCTCATTATCTGAAGTTAGCTTTAAGGTAACTTTTTCAATTGGCAATGAATGTTTGAGTTGAGAAGAAACAGTCTGTTGATTGTTATTGGTGGTTGGGTCTTGAGGATCAATGACCATGTTTGCTATTCGTGGCCCCGCCTTATCTCCTTGAGAAATTGCGTACGTTTCTTTTCCTGGTAGAATCCAAGCTGGGCTTGGGAGTGGCGATGGTGATTGTTTTTCAGTAGGTTTAGATTTTTCAAATAACTGGGCGAACGACTTTTCGCTTTCTTTATTTTCTTTGGAGTCAGGTGACTTTATTTTCTCTCTATAATTAGTTGTTTCTAATGGTAATTGTTTTTTAGAGTTTTGAAAAAAAATAAATAAACCTAATCCTATCAAAACAATTAAAGCTAATGTTAGAGCTACAGCAAGTGAGTTTTGCTTAATATTGACTAGGTTTTCTTCCCACCAAGATTTTTTCTCGATTGATGTTGGTTTCTCATCATTTTTTGTGGATGGGGTAGGATTTTTCATATCTCGACTCTTGATCATATTAGAACAAAAAAACAACTGGGACGCAAGAGGTATGGGTCTATAGATATTACTCAAAATTGATATTCTCAAAAGAGAAGTTTCCCTCTGATAGGGAGAGGGTATCAGTAGAACACCAGTCGCCATAAGTAGGGCCAGTGGTGAGATAGGCAGCAACGCGGTAGCGATATGTATGAGCGGTGGCGACGGTAGAGTCTTGATAAGAGGTGGAGTCAGCGGCGATGGTGGAGCTAAGAGTAGACCAAGCAGCGCCATCGGTGGAGCGATCGACTTGGTAGTAGTCTTCATTATCAGAGTTATCTGTCCAAATAATATTTAGATAAGAGTCATCTTCTGTTTCTTGAACTACACATCCTCCAGATAAAACTGGTGGAACACCGGTGGTAAAATTCTGCGTCGCGCTCACCGCTCCTTGGGCTCCCAGCACATCCCAGAATTTAATCCGCCAGTAGTAGGTGGTGCCATTAAATGTCAGCGCAGTGCCAGCATAACTAATATTGGGAGATCTCACCCCATTGGCGGTAGTGGTCATGCTGGTTTTAGTGCTGTCCCACATCACAGTTCCAGCAAAGTTAGAGGCAGTATTAACTTCAACTTGGTAGTAGTTAGCTGAGTCACTATTAGGATCATTGTGAATAGCAGAGAACTCCGGAGTCAGGTCAGTGACCCCACTAGGATTAGTAACTCCCTCTGCATATGGAGTGGTGGGGGCAGTGGGGGCAGTATTCATCGTAAAGTTCTGAGTAGCACTAACAATTCCCTCTGACCCAATCGTATCCCAGAATTTAATTCTCCAATAATAAGTAGATCCATTAAGAGATAGGGAAGTGCCAGCATAGGAGATGTCGGGTGAGCGGACTCCATTGGCAGTAGTAGTCATACTGGTTTTACCACTGTCCCACATCACAGTTCCAGCAAAGTTAGAGGCAGTATTAACTTCAACTTGGTAGTAGTTAGCTGAGTCAGCCTCAATGTCATTATGGATGGCACTAAACTCAGGAGTGAGATCTATCACTCCAGTGGGATTAGTCTGACCTTCTGTGTATGGAGTAGTAGGTGGGCTGGGAGCACCATTGGCAGCTGCCCGTATTTCCGTGGAAGTTCTAGCAATATTGCTGATTCGGACTTCATCTATTAGTCCGTCAAAAAACAAAAGAGCACCACTGTAACCATTACAAAGAGCAGCATTGTTTCCATCGCCACCATCAAGAGAAGTTATTGTAGAAGTTCCCCCACCAACCTGTGTTCCATTTACATAAATTGCCCAAGTACCTGCACTTCCATTCCACACTCCAGCCACATGATGCCAGCTACCTGCTGTTATTGGAGTGGTGGAGGCGATGTAGGTTTTTTTTGTATTTGAGGGATTTCCTTTGATAAGCAACCGAACTTCGCCACTTTTACCAATCATAAGTCTAAAAGCACCTCCTTCTCCAAGTATTCCCACAATGTTAGGTCCTATGCTCTCTGGTTTAATCCACGCTTCTACCGTGAGTTGTGTTTGTGTGGATACAATATCTCCACTTCCAATAGTTGCATATTGACTACTGCTTGATTCACAATCGATTGCCCCATTAATTTGACCTGAGGTTGTCCAGCTTGGAGCAGAAGCGGCAAATGTAGCATTATTGCCATTTCCTGAGCTATCACTGATTGAAGTTCCAGTGCCTTCGTTTATATGCCATAAAGCTATAGTATTTCCATCAACGGTGTACTCTTGATAATAAGTCTCTAAAGCAGCAACTGATTTTGCTGATTTTAATTTCAGAAAAGAGATTGGTAAAAGAACTATGAGTGTAAAGGCCGCCCCCCAGAATACACGTCGGTTTTTGTTGCGGCGGCGCTGCCGAATATTACCCAAAGTTTTACCAAACCTTGTTTGTCCCATTCTTGTTTTTTGGAGCAGTTTGATAATATATCCAACTATGTTTATCACTACAGTACCGATCCAATCTAACAACATTAATACTCCACGGCCGATGGTGTTTAGTGAGCTGATGAGTAATTTTATTCTTTTCATTTAGTTAATTTTAAAGCTGCCTAGGTTTTGAGTTAAAGTGTCGGTGTAGCACCACTCACCATAAGTGGGCCCACCACTGAGATATGGAGCAACGCGGTAGTAGTAAGTATGCTCAGCGGTGATAGTAGAGTCAATATAAGAACTAGAGTTAGCCGGAATAGTAGAGCTGAGAGTAGACCAAGCGCTAGCGTCAGTGGAACGATCAACTTGGAAATAATCTTCATTGGAAGAT
>JABGTR010000020.1 GCA_018646985.1 Minisyncoccota bacterium | reverse complement strand
ATTGACTTCCAGCTAGGTAAAGATGTAAAACCTGATCCCGATAAGCGTTGGACTGATCCACCTTCATGGTCAACAGCTATTAGTGGCTCTGACTCGTCATCAAAACTTGAACTAATTTTATCTGTGGCAATTTTTGCAGCAGCAGTCGAGACTTTACTCCCAAATAAGGTTATCAGCCCTGGTTGATTTAACTTGATCCAGCTCAATGAAGCAGATTGAGTGCTCTGGTTGTCATCTAATGAATATGGAAACGCAATTAACTGCGCTAGATCTTGGTCAGAAAACGTCTCCTCAGCTGACTCTGAATTATTCTCTTCTTCCTCTGGAATCAATTCAGTTAATTCTATTTGAGCAGCTTGATAATTGGAAAATGGCCGAGCAAAATAATTGTATCCCAATGCCGAAGCGATAATTGTTAATATTAAAAGAAAAAAAATAGTTGAACGAGGCATTATTTATTTAACCTTTCTTTCTTTAATTCCTTTAACTTCCACATAAACAACCTCCCTTTACTACGTGCATGATCAGCATCTATCACAAAACTTCGAGCTGCTTCCAATAGTCCCCGCTCTTCATTCTTAGCTAACTTAATATAAAGACTTTTATGCTTCAAGTCATCTAGATCTACAGCTAAGCGGTAACCAAAGTCTTGAAATTCACGGCTAATATATTTACCGGGCTGGCCCATTTCATAGTTATCAAACAATGTTCCTAAATCCTGGAAGCCCTTACTCCTTCTTTTTTTTTCTGCGGCAGCTTTTTTTGCTTTCGTTTTATTCATGATAAATGATGCTCTTTAACTAAAAGTCCCATTAATACTCCTATTGATGCCAACATAAACAATGCTAGCCAAGGATCTGGGAAAACTAGAAATAGACCACCCACCACTGTCCAGAATGGAATTGCTAAAATACTGACTATCAATTCACGATATACAAAATAAGAAAGAGCCTGACTACCCTTGCCTCTCTTAATTGCAATTGCATCATAATAGACTGCGTAGAAGTTGGCTGATAACTTATCGAATGTGTCGATAATAGCTATTTGCCAAAAAGAAATCACCTGACTCCGTAAAATCCAGATAATTGACAGTATTCCACCAGAAACATAGAATGGCTTCTTATTTTTATTACTATCGATATAAAAACCAACTCCAAAACTAACAATCATCGCCAAAAATAAGGATAGGGTATATAAGAATCCAACTCGATCGATGGCGCCTAAAATTAAAAATATATACAGTGGCCAAAAAATTAAAGTTGCATCATTGATGTATCTACCTGCTTGAGAAAGCGCTAGTCGTAAAAAGGCTTTCTCTTTAGTCCAAACAAAAAACTCTTTCCAGCTAATTGTATCTCTCTCTTTCTTAAGGTGAAGCTGGAGAACAAAAATTATACAGATCATAATTCCTACCAAACCCACTAAGAATAATGATTGAAAACCAAATGAGACTATTAGTAATCCTCCTAGTGCTGGAGTAATTGCCTGACCTAATTGTAAGAAGAAATTTAACAAACCTAAATCCTTGCCCATATGACGTTTCAGAGTGAACTTAGAAATAAGAGTGTTGTAGCTATTCCAAAAGAAATTGGTTTCTAGACCATTTACAAATGACGCTAACAGCAACAGCCAACCAGGATTCTCCTTGATGTAAAGAAGTGATAGAAATATAGCAAATAAAATAAAACCAATTAACATTGATTTTCGATAACCAATCCTAGTGATTAATCTACCAATCCCTATCCCAGTCAATAAAATTGTGATCCGGTGGACTAGAAAAAATAAAGCTAATAGTAATACTCCTTTTTGAAGTTCGCTACCAGGTAAAAATTTCCAGAATGGATCTGAAGAACCATGTTGGTAAAGATAAATTGGCAAAAAGAAAATTGCTAGCTTACTGACTAAATCTCTAAAAACTCGCACCCCATAAAGCATGTTCGTGTTTTTGGATTTATTAACATGAATGCTGGGTAAATGGAGATTGTATCCTCTAGTGCGTGGCATATTAAATTAAGTGCTGATTTAGCTCCTCGATGGATTGATTAATAGCTTGTTCAACCAACTCTCTCTCTTCTGGAGAAAATGAGCTTAAAACATACTTATCTGCGGGGATACTACGATCTCCTTTGCGGCCATCGACGCCAATGCGAACATGCCAAAATTGATCAGTCCCTAGTTGTTGATAAATTGAAGTCAAACCGTTGTGCTGTTTAGGACCTTTGCCAAGATGGAGTTTGAACTTACCCACCTCGATATCTAGATCATCGTGAACTATAAATAATTCTTCTCCCGTGATCTGAGGATGCTTTTTCTTCATATATGTCATCGCCAATCCAGATTTATTCATAAAAGTCTGTGGTTTTACCAACTCAACTTTTTCCTCAAACTGTTCTAACCATAAATACTCTAGTTGACCTTTTTTACTACTTTTCCAGTCTTGACCTTTAGCCATTTGATCGACAACTTTAAAGCCAATGTTATGGCGAGTGTGCGAGTATCTATTACCTGGATTTCCTAAACCAACAATAATCTTCATTTTAGACCCTTAATTTTAGAATAAAATTTAGCTGGTATAAAAAGTGCTTTAGCCATCTCTCTATTCTAACAGCAACTTAACGGTATAATGAGACCCATGTCAAAAAAAACCGTTGCTATTTTTACTACCGGAGAGGGTCATGAGAGTATTGCAAAAGCTGCTCGGGATAGTTTGCAAAAAGATTATCAAATAAAAATCTTTTTTGAAGATATTCCGCTTGGAAAAGCCTACGTAGCCCTATATCAATTTTTCCCCAGTTTAAGTCAAATCCCTTATAAAGCCTTGGGAATGAAAAAAAGCCTCAATTCAATTAATAAAATAACTTTATTAAAATATCAAAAAACAATTAATACTTTCTTTACTGAGCATCAACCTCAGCTTATTATCAATACTCACGGCGCATATACATCAAGCTTGGAAGAGTTGCAAAAGCTAACCAAAACACCTTTCGTCAACATAGTCGCTGATCCAAAAACAACCTATCCACTCAACATTAGTTCAAGCGCTGAGACCAATCTGGTCTTCGATAAAGGCTCAACTCAATTTTGCAAAACGTACTATCCAGACGCAAACTATCAACTATCGGGGTGGTTTGTTAGAGAAAGATTTGAAGAAGAGTACGATCAGAAAAAAGTTAGAAAAAAACTAGGCTTAGATGTAGATAAATTAACTTTCTTAATTGCTTCTGGGTCTGAAGGGACAAACATGGTGATGAAAGTATTACCAACTTTAATTCTTTCTTCACAACCAATTCAAGTTATAGTTGCTTGTGGTAATAATAAAACACTCTTCAAGAGCATTCGGGCCCTTAACTCATTTTTAGATAAAAGTGAAAAACACAATAGTTTAATTCCACTCGAATTTACCCCCAATATTCATCAGTACATGCAAGCCGCTGATTTGGTAATTGGTAAAGCTGGACCAAATATGTTATTTGAGACAATTGCTACCGAAACACCATTTTTTGCAATCACTCATATTTCTGGTCAAGAAGACGGCAATCTAGAGATCATTCATGACTATAGCTTAGGCTATGTTGAAGAAAATATTCTGAAAGCTCAGAAGCTATTGAAACAAATTTTAGACAAACCAGAAGAACTCGATAAATTTAAAAAAGACGTAGTTAAAATGAAAAAATATAATCAACAAGCTAAAAAGAAGCTACTGAAAATTGTTAATCAACTTACTTAATTTTTATTTGGCCTACTTCATCTAAACTCGTTGCTGATTGCCAATCTTTATCATCTCTAAAGCCAATTAATCGTGGGAAGCGCAGTGCTACGCCAGCGCTATGGGATGGCGAATTAGTGATTTCGTCCGCTGCCACCTCTATGACCACCTCTGGGTTAGCCCACACATCTGGGGTAAAACCTTTAGGAACATCATAATTTTTAGGCTTTGTAGTTGTTGCAACTACATCAATCCGAGATTTCATCTCTTGCAATTGTTCATCAGTCAAGCCAGTTCCAATTTTGGTAATAGTTTTAATAGCTTCGTTTTTCTCGTCTCGTACTCCCACCAGAATTGCTCCCAAACCAAACTCAGCTCGCTTACCTTTACCCAAGTAATAACCCATGACCACACAATCTAAAGTATCGCTCAGCTTGCCAGTTGTTCCCTCGACTTCTTTCATCTTGACCCACCTCCAACCCTTACGACCACCACGATAAGAACTATCAATCTTCTTAAAAATTGCGCCCTCTAAATCATCATCTAGTTGTTGCTGATGATACTGACGAATCTCATCTGGATCAGTGCTTTGAATATAAGTTGTGTTTTTAAAAGCCTGATTATCAACTAATATCTCAGCTATTTTTTTCTTTCTCTCAAGCAGCGGCTTATCAATTAGTGGCTGCCCATCTACCTCTAGTACATCAAATAAATAAAACCTGAGTGGGACTATTGCCGCCTGGTCATCTACTCCATGCTTGCGACGACGAGTAATAGTTTGTTGAAAAGCTAATAAATTTCCAGTATGAGGATCATATCCAATCGCTTCCCCATCCAAGATACAACTCTGGCAAGACAATGCTTGATCGGCAGTCGCTAATTCTGGAAACATATGCGAAACATCATCTAAGTTGCGTGTGTAAGCTTTGGTGGGTTGCCCTTGCTGAAAGTGGATCTGCACTCGCAAACCATCATATTTGGGCTCTACTAAGACCTGAGTCATTTTATCGATGACCTCTTGAGTGGTATTCAAACGTTGAGCTAAAGCTGGCACTACTGGCACTCCATTTTTAACAGAATAATTTGCCAAAACTTGCTCTCTATCAACTGCTGATACTGCTGCTAAATAAACTTTAGCTAAATAACCAGCATCAGCTCGCTTGTTGTAAGCTTCCTCAAGATTTACCCGATCAGATTTATCACTTTTAACTGCCCAAGATAATGCGTCTAATAAGGTCATGGTGGAAAAACCCAACCTAACCTTCCCTAAAATAATTCTAGTTATATAACGAGCTGAAAGAGGATTAACTCTTTCTAAAAGTTTTACCAGCTCTAAAACTTTTCGATCTTGTGAGCCTTGACCATCATCTCCAGCAATTTTCTTAAGATCAGAGAAAACCTCATTTATCTGAGGTACTTGTGTTAGTTTTAACTGCAGCTCTTCAAGAGTATTCTCAGCTGTTAGACCAATATCACCGAGTTGTTTTGATTTGTTCTTAACTATTTCTAAAAATTGATCATTATTTTCTTCACCAAAAAGATTGGTTTGAGTGGTTGCAACAACAGTATCTTGATGGCGCTCCATTAAAAGAGCCAAGGCTCGCTGGATCATTTTGGTGGAAAGATTAAACTCAAGTGACTCATATAGGGGCACTAGCCTACCTTGCATGAGGTAAATCGCCGCTTCAATCTCATCTTTACCCAGCTGTCGGTATAACAGCGCTAGTTGCTTAGTCATCTCCAAACGAGAAGGTGTCTGCTCTAAATTTTCTAAAGCTTTGGAAAAGTCTGCGAAAATCATTTATTCTTTCAAGCTGTAAGTTACTCCCTTAGTGACACCATGTTTTTCAATCACTTTTTTCTCAATTAAATCTTTCATATCACGTAGAATAGTATCTACAGACACATTGGGTAAAATCCTTTGAGCATCTTGAGATGTAACTGAGCCTTGATTCTGCAACAGCTCCAAAACAATAATTTGTCGCTCTGATAAGGCCACCTGTTGCCCCAGATCTTTTTTAAGTTTTAAATCTTTAGAAAGTCTCAATACTTGATCTTTAACTCGCTCAATCTCCAAAGCCATTCCGTAGCAAAAATACTCCAGCCAATAAGTCATGTCATGGCCTTGATTCTGCTGAACAGACAAAAGTGCATCGTAATAAGCAGAAACATCTTTATCAAAATACTGTTCTAGTGAGAAAAAACGCTTGAAATCATAGCCAGTGCTATAGAGTAATAAGGTAGCTAATGCTCGAGCAGTTCGACCATTTCCTTCAATAAAAGGGTGAATATAAACCAACTGATAGTGAGTGATGGCAGCTCTAAAAATAGCGGGTAAAAGTTTGGTTTGTGGGGCATTAATCCAATCAAAGTATTCCTCAACTAAGAACTGGATTTCTACTGAGACGGGTGGTCTAAAAACTACGCCTGTGTTGGCAGCACTCTTAACAATGACTTGCTTATCACGATAAGCACCAATGTATTTCTCATCAACTAAACTAAAAATTGTTAAACGATGTAAGGTTTTAAGAGTTTTCTCTGAAAATAGATCATCACTAAGCCGTGGATCTTGCTGATCAATCCATTTAATTACATTTCTGTAGTTGATCACTTCTTGAATATCACGTTCTCTAGCCATGATGCCAGTTTCACGGCCAGCTTCTTCCACATCGATAGTAGCATCAAGCCTGACTACTTGTTGTGCTTGCTCAGCAGTCAACTCATTGCCCTCAATTTTTGTACCGTAGTGAACAGTCCTAGCTAGCGCTTCATTTCGAAATTTAGCCTCCCACGCCGGCACTAATGGTGCATTCTCAATCAAAGCTTTCGCCGCCTCTATTCGGTTGAGGTAAGTAAGTAAATTGTGAGTAATGGTGTATTTTGGCTGGTACATTTAGTTCGTTTCTGGCAGGCTTATTCTCGCACGTTTTGCAGAAATAAAATAGAGTATAATCAACGATATGGCAAAAATAGAAACACCTAACGATCCTAAAGATCTACCAGTAGCAGTTATTAAAAATATGATCTCATTGGCCACTAGTGGCTTTGGTCTAGTGGTAGCCTTAGCTTGGAATGAAGTTATTAAGAAAACTGTAACTGAGTATATTGACCCTTGGTTGGGGAAAAGTGGCAGCATCATCTCGATGCTAATTTATGCAGTGGTGATTACTCTCCTAGCAGTATTTGTCACTATGCAACTAGCTCAACTACAGAGAAAATTTGAAAAATTAAATGAAAAACTCAACGGCAAGCCCAATACGACAAGCGATTAAATCTTTTCCTTGCTTCCTAAGTAAAATCCTCCACTTATTTTTATTAAAAATAAAATCAATATAATAATAGTTTTTTAATTCTAATTTCTTTTTAACTGACTTTTTTAAAGCTACTTGAACCCCTCTTTTGATCTCTGGTTCTTTTTTGACTAATAGACTTAAGTCTTTTTGAAATTTTCGTGAAAATAAAATGCCGCTTCTGGGATTTCGATGAAGCATTCCTGCCTCATACTCAGCAAAAACATCATCATCCCAGCGCTCGAGCTTATGTCTCCGAATTAGCATTAATAATCCCAAGTGAACTGCAGAAGCTAAAGTCGTTACTACTCCAGATTCTATTAACTCATCAACTTCCTGACGGACATATTTTGAGATGGTAATATTAGCTCTTCGTGACACTCAAAAATGGTACCATTTTGGTACCATTCTCAATAGCCCTACATAACTACTAGTGAGATTGTTTCTTTAGCAAATCCCACATTATTTTTGGCACCTCATCTACTAGATCACTAGCATTGAAGTATGGACCAACTCGGTGATATAGAGACTCTCCGGCTTTTTTATTGATGAAACTAGCCACGACCGAAGCTGTCATCGCATCGTGAGTGCAATAAAGAGCAGCTACTAAACCAGCTAAAACATCTCCAGTGCCACCCTTAGTCATCCCCGCATTTCCACCTTCAACCTGAATAGTCTTTCCTTGACTAGAAATCTTATCTACTGGACCCTTAAGGAGTAGAGTTGGCTTATCTATCCCTGATAATCGCTGAAATTCTTTTTGATGAGGAGTGATAATATGATGAGAATTTAAAAGAGCAGTATTCACCATCTGGAGTGCACCAGCATCGATCACCCATTTTTTATCAGCATATTTTGATAATAAATCATTAACTATCATCTGAGTTTTTTTGTCACGCTCCATCCCTGGACCAATCAAAATACAGTCAGCTTCCATAAGATAATCATCCAAGCTTACTTGTGGAACCACAATCCCACTCCAGAAGTTAGTCTTCGCCTCTTTTACTAACTCATTGTTTGTTGGTACTGATGAGTAAAAGACCATATCTACAAACTTACTAGCAATATCTAAACTCCATTTGCTAGCCGCATGAAATAACTCACTCCCCCCAATAATCAATAACTTGCCATTCTGACCTTTGTGAGATTCAGGGTTTGGTAGTTTTATTTGATCTAGATAGAAGCGGATATTTTTAGGAATTCGCATCAAGTTTAATAATAACAGAACCTGCTCTCTCTTGATGTATCTCTTGGGCGGTCTCAAAAGAAGCAGTCGTAATAATAGTCTGATTACCATCTAATAAATTTAAAACTAATTGTTGATGGCTATCATCTAACTCAGACAAGACATCATCTAAAAGTAGAAGCGGTTTCTCTTGAGTTTCATGTTCTAGAAATGATAGTTCACATGTTTTTAACCACAACACTCCCATTCGCTGTTGGCCACGTGAGCCATATAAAGCAATATCTCGTCTTTCTTCACCACTAGCTTCTGTTTCTACTGCTAGTTTCACAATTAGGTCGTCTTTATGGGGGCCAATTAAAGTATGACCAGCTGCAATTTCCCGCTCAGCGTATTTTTCCATCCGCTCTTCTGTCATTAAAGAAGAATCATACTCAACGCTAAAGGGAACTGGAAAATCAACTGATTTAAAGAAATCTAAAAACTGCTGGCGTTTCTTTTGGATAATCTGACCATGTTTGAGCACAGTTAGTGTCCAAAAAGTAAGAGTTTCGCGTGGCATTAGCCCTTCACGAATTTGTGTCAGTAGCCGATTGCGCTTAGTCAGAGCTTTACCATAGGTATTAACTGCTCTCAAGTATTCACTATCAATTAAGCTGAGGGGAATATCCATAAAATCACGGCGGCGACGCTTTGATCCTTCAACCAATCTCATGTCTTCTGGACGAAATACTACCGTCAACAACTGACCCACAAACTTTCTTTTGGCTCGACGAGTGTCATTAATAGAAAAAATTCTTTTCTGAACTTTTTTACCTTGAACTTCACCCCTGGTTAAAATCACTTCTAAAGTAACCTCGTCATCGCTAGCTTGTACTTTCCCCTTAACTCGAGCTAGCTCTTGTTCGAACCCAATCATTTGCTCGATCTTAGTCGCTCGCAAACTATCTCCACTAGCCAGTAAGTGAATTGCCTCAATGATGGAGGTTTTACCAGCCGCATTGGGACCCACTATAATTGTAGTTGGGTAGTCAAACTTAATTAGTTTACTGTCGTAACTGCGAAAATGGGCTAGTGCGAGCTGATTGAGTTGCATATTATTGATTAGATTGTAGCAGGTGAAATTAGATTATTGACTATTGTACATAATTACGTACAATAAGATTATGAATAATACTATTCCTATTTCTCAAGCTCGTTCTGGTTTATCTACATTAATTGATCAAGTCAGTGCTAGAGATATTTTTATTACTGT
>JABGTR010000006.1 GCA_018646985.1 Minisyncoccota bacterium | reverse complement strand
CCTACCCATGGCATTTATTCGGGGTGCAATCCCAAAGCCAACTGTCTGAGAGGTAATTGTCTTTTGATCTTGCTTAGATTGAGCTAAGAGTGCTTTCACACCTAGTCTTTGAGATATCCTCAAAGCTTCTAGTCCATACTTAGCAAAACTTCTATTAGCACCTCGCAGAGGCACTTGGTCTGCAATAGTAGCAATAGCTGCTAAATCTAGTTGCCAAAACTTACTCATTTCTACATCAGCTGCTTTTGTCACTTCTCTGGCTAGCATCCAAGCCACTGTCGCTCCACAAAGCTTAGTGGAGTGAACTACAGCCGTTGCTGTTGGTAATTTGTCTTCAGGTTGGTGATGATCAGTGATAATTAAGTCAATTCCTCCATCAGCTACTCGTTGAGCTGGCTGGTGAGCCACAATCCCATTATCAACGGTGATTATTAAAGCCGGCTTATTATTTTCCAACAAATCATCTAAGGCTTTATCCGACAAACCGTATCCATGCTTGTCTCGATGAGGAAAAAAGGGAATTACTTTACAATCCAGATCATACAGAGCTTGCCAAAGAATAGCTGTTGAACATACTCCATCAGCATCATAATCACCAAAAATAACAATTTCTTCCTGCTTTTCCTTTGCCTGCAAAATCCTTTTAACTGCAATCTCCACCTGAGTTTGATCTATATCCACCTCTTGTAAAGATATGTCTTGGGGGTGCGGAGGAGAAAAAAATCTTTTGGAGTCCACCAAATTAAGATTTTTAAGTAAAATCTCTTTTAACTCCGCCGCATTACGGGGTATAGTAGAGTCAAGAATATTCCAGTTCATTTAATCCTAGTATAATAAAGAACTAACTATAAAACAGCATCATGAAACTATCAATCAGAGAAGAAGCCCTTTTTATCATCAAAACCCTAGAAGACGGTGGCTTTGAAGCCTACTTAGTAGGCGGCGCAGTCCGAGATATTATTATTGCTTCCAATCAAGATATTGACCCCAGCGAAGCTATTAAAGATTATGACTTTACTACTAACGCTACTCCAGACCAAATTCAGAAGCTCTTTCCGGAGAGTTTTTATGAAAATGAGTTTGGAACAGTCGCTATTACTCATCAAGAGTTATTGACACAAATGGGTGTTGAAGCAAATGAAGCCATTCTCCCTAAACCCCATCACTTACCTCAAGATAAAATTATTGATTTAGCTAATGCCACCAGAATACATGAATCACTCGGTACTCCTGAAGAGATTAGCCAAGCTGAAGCTGAGACAAACTGGCTACCAAATTTTGAAATTACTACCTATCGCTCAGATGAGATCTATGCTGATTTTCGTCGTCCTGATCCAGACAAACTTACTTGGGGAAAAACTATTCAAGAAGACCTTAAAAGAAGAGACTTTACCATTAATGCCATGGCCCTAAAATATTTGAAAGATGATGAGTTTGAGTTAACTGACCCTTTTGAAGGCATCGAAAACCTCAATCAGCACTCAATTAGAACTGTCAATGAGCCTAGTGATCGTTTTCAAGAAGATGCTCTTAGAATGTTGAGAGCCATTAGATTTGCTGTTCAACTTAACTTCCAGATCGATGATCAAACTTTTGAAGCCATTATCAAGCACGCAGATTTGATTACTAAAATTAGCTGGGAAAGAATTAGCGATGAGTTCTTAAAAATTATCGCCACTCAGTATCCTGCTGAAGGAATCTCTCTTCTAGATGAAGCTGGCTTACTCCAGTTTATTTTGCCAGAATTGATCGAGTGTAAAGGCGTCGAACAAGGTGGCCACCACAATACTGATGTCTGGACTCATAGCTTAGATGCACTTAAAGAATGCCCTAGTCCTGATCCAGTTGTGAGATTAGCCACCCTACTTCATGATGTCGGCAAGGCTCCAACGTTTGAAATTAGAAATAATAAAATTACTTTCTATAATCATGAGATTCTTGGCTCTAGGATAGCTGATAAAGTTGCTAAGCGATTAAAATTTTCTAAAGACCAACGCCGTCGCTTATTTATTCTAATTAGACAGCACATGTTCTACTATCAAACCCAAAATAGTGATGCCTCCATCAGGCGTTTTATGCGCCATGTAGGTTTAGAAAACATCGATGATATCTTGGACCTGCGAGAAGCAGACCGCTTGGGAAGTGGTGCTAGAAAAACCAGTTGGCGCCTAGAGGAAATGAAGCAAAGAATGATTGAGCAGCTTAATCAGCCAATGAAAGTTACTGACCTAGCTATCAACGGTCATGATTTAATGACAGAATTTGATAAAAAACCAGGCTCATGGCTAGGAGAGATACTGGGGAAATTACTTGAAAAAGTATTGGATGATCCAGAGTTAAATACAAAAGAAAAATTAATGGAACTGGCTAAAAAAATTAATTCTCAATAATTTGTTCTAGAAGCTTGCAAAATCCAAGGACAGCTGCGGCAGGTAAGTATGTTACAAGGATAGAAATTGCATTTTCTAATACTCTGTCTCTGAGACTTAGTTTTTCCATATCCATATCTTACCATATCACTTTTTCTTTTTCTGCAGTTTCTCAGCTAGATCATCCCAGAGTAATAACAGTGGAGCAGCGGTGAAAGTTGAGGAATAGGTTCCAGTGACCGCACCAACTAATAAAGCTATTGCAAACCAACGAATTGTGTCTCCACCTAGCATCGCTAAAGCAGAAAGCATAATGATAATTGTGACTGAATTGTTTATTGAACGACTTAAAGTCTCAGTCACCGCGGTATTAACCAAAGTTACCAACTCATAGCGAGGATACTTTCTCTTTAATTCTCTAATCCTGTCGTAAACTACAATCGTGTCATGAACAGAAAATGAGAGAGTGGTTAATAAAGCAGTTACAAATAACATGTCCACTTCAGTGCCATAGAAATAACCCAATAAGCTAAATATTCCCAATAAAATTATTGAATCATGAAACATGGCCAAGATCGCACTTACCCCATACTTCAATTCACTAAACTGCACCCAAACGTAGATCATAATTAGAACAGCTGCAATCGCTACCCCAGTCAAAGTCTTTCGGAGCAATTCTTTTCCTAAAGATGGGCCCACAGTCTCAAACCTCTCTTCGACTACCACTCCATACTCTGTAGCTAATAAATCTAAGACCTCATTTTTAAGTTCATTACTAATATGTTTTCCTTTTAAAATAATTTTATTATCTCCAGATTGTTGAATTGAGCTCAGCTCATAGAGATCTTGCAAATTTTCCTCAAGACCAGCCACGCTTAGTTCTTTATCTTGAGTTATTTCTGTGAAATTAACCTCTAGTAAACTACCACCGGTAAAGTCTATAGATGGCTTCAAACCAAATAGGGTCAAAGAGACTATTCCTGGAATAATTACCAATAAAGAAATTAAAAAATAAAGCCAGCTCCATTTCATAAAGTTCATTTTTTTTGATTCCTTTTTTTATTTTTCTGGCTCTTTTTATCCTTCTTCAGGCTTGGATCCCTCAAGAATAGCCTCATGAAAGTTCTGGTAACTACCACCCCAGTAAACAAACTGATTAAAACTCCAATTAATAGAGTAATCCCAAAACCTCTCACCATTCCACTCGTATTCAAAAAATTAAAATCTAAGGGATTGATCAGTACTAAGGCAGTCATAATAGT
The DNA here is from genome assembly GCA_018646985.1 of Minisyncoccota bacterium. GTDB lineage: Bacteria > Patescibacteriota > Microgenomatia > UBA1400 > PJMF01 > JABBGTR01. The sequence goes on along the minus strand of JABGTR010000006.1, from coordinate 8,530 downwards.
CGCAATATTGGCGTCTTTAATACTATCCCAAGCTCGACCAAAGCCAAGCTCCATCGCTCTTTTCCAAACTTTACCCAATCGCAGCTCTTCTTTCATTCTTTCAAAAATTAAGATATTGGCATCTACTGCCATTCCAATAGTGAGTAACATCCCAGCTATACCAGGTAAAGTCAGCGTTACACCCATCACCTTGTAAATTGCTATCGTTAGAATGCCATAGATCATTAATGCTAAATCAGCAATTAAACCATTCCAGCCGTAAAGCATAATCATAAAAGCCATCACTAGACCAATTCCGATCAAACCAGCTTCGATACTCTTTTCGACTGCTTCTTGGCCAATACTTGCTCCCAACTGACGCTGCTCAATGATCTCAATTGGAACAGGCAGAGCTCCTGCATTCAACTGAATCGCCGTTTGTTTGGCTTCTTCTATATCAAAACCACCAGTCATGACTGCTCTCCCATCAAGAATAGGAGTATTGATACGAGGCATAGCCAGCGGATAATCATCTAAAAATATTGCTAGCACCTCCCCCACATTCTCTTTAGTTATGGCAGCAAATATCTCTTTCCCTTCTTCATTAAACTCAAGCGCAATGACTGGCTCATTAGTTTGTGGATCAAACTGAACTAGTGCTCTCTCAAGCTCCTTCCCAGTTAAAGTTGTTTGTTCAAACTGATTGAAAAAAGCAATCGCAGAGGTAGTCGATTCTGCAGTCGCTAAATCTGGATTTTGAAGTCTGAAATCAAGTTGGGCCGTTGTCCCTACTAACTGTAAAGCTTGATTTGGATCACTCACTCCGGGTAAATCTACTAACAATCGATAATCAGTGGCAGTCTTAGCGGTAGTTACGGTTGGCTCATTAATTCCAAATAGATCAACTCTTCTTAAGATTACTTCTCGAGAGCTTTCAATAGCCGTATCACGATCCTCCTGCACAATCTCCGTCATATCAGCTTTTAAAACTACTTCCATACCACCTTGAATATCTAAGCCCTTTTTGAGCTCAAACTCTTTTTGAATATGCTTGCCAAAAATAGTAAAATTTAAAGGAGGAACAATTTCCTTGGGCAAAGCGATATAAAGACCAACTATAGTCAATAGGGTAATAAACAAAAAAACTTTTTTGGTTTTGTGATACATATCTTTTTCAATTATCAAACACTTGGAACTTGACGATCAACGAACTCTTCTTCGTTACCGATAATCATAACTCTACTACCATATAAAACATCCATTATAAAAGGATCACGGCGAGTTTTTCTAAAATCAAACTCTTTTTTATCGAACACAGCTACTCTAATTTCTCTATCCAAACTCTCCTCCTCTTGTTTAATCAGAGCTTCCAACTCTGCCAGCACTACTTCTCCAATAACTAAAACATCAACCTCATTTTGCCTAGGTGCAAGGCGACGGATAAAGCGACCAGAAAACATCACTAGCTCTAGTGTTCCCAGCTTGCGACGCAACTTAACAATTTTTTTACCCAAACCGGTACTTTTAACTACCATCTGCTGAAGTTCTTGAAAATAAAAATAGCGCTTATTGAGATAATAATAGAGTCTATTGCCGCGCTGTTCACTTCTAAGTAATCCATAGCCAATCATTTTATCTAGCTCTCTTCGCACTGCATTGATTTCCTCGTTAATTTTACGAGTAATTTGCCTAACATAATACATTTCTTCTGGATCAGTGAAGAATAACTTCATCATCTTCACCCTAACTCTGGAAATCATAAAGTCTTTTAGTGAAGTCATATTAAATCTATCCTTTAAAACAATCTGTACTCAAATTGTAGGTGAGACTGGTGCTAGTTGCAAGCAGAAGCTAATAGGCAACTTCGGTGTCTTTGCTTACAACCGAGATCCAAGTCAAGCCTCTGGCAAGAGGCACTTGTTTGCCACGATTATCAATAAAATCTAACTCGCTGGTGCGAGTCTTTTTTGACCAAGTTACTTCCACCGCCTCACCATTCTTGAATAATAATGCATCTCCAGTTCCAGTCGTACCGTAGAGAAGATGTTTCTTCTCATCGATTGGTCCTTTTTCAGTAGTTAAAAGCACAATTACATTAGCTGCTTGGATTTGCTGATCATTGTTTAAGTCTACATGACTGTCGCCACCCATGAATCTTTTATAGCCATTAGTTTCAGCGTCAAATTCCCATTTGACGGAGTAATCTCCATAGCCACTCCAGAAATCATATGAAATGTTTCTGGTTTGCCCTGCTTCTGGCTGACTATCTTGGAAAGACCAGCTCTCAAAATCTTCTTGCCAATCATCTCCACCAACTGTTTTATAGCCTGCTTTTCTCTCTCTAGAAATATTTGTCCATTCTCTCTCTACTCCGACCTCCCACAGGCCTTCAGTAGTAGTCACCATAGTGTGCTCGGTAGCAACCTCTTTACCCTCAACTCGATTGTAATCTCTCACAAAAGTGGGATAGCCAATTGAAAACTGATTTAGATCATTTTCACCTGCCCAACCATAATCTGAAATTTGACCTAAAGCATCAGCTGGTCCTGGCAAGTTAGCTCCTCCCACATGAACATAAAGGGGCCTGTTGAATCCAGAAGCCCAATCCACAAAGTAACTTCTAGCAGAACGAATTGGAGCTAATGTGGTATCAAAACGCTGAACTTCACAGTAAAACATACCCATGAATCTAGTCACGCCACCCTCTGCAATAGCTTCAAAAACAACATCTGCTTCAGAGAGACCAGATTGAGGTCGTGCCTCAGGGTGATTCTCGATCATCACCGCCAAAGGACGACGTTTTTCCCAAGCTTCACGCTCAGTCTGAGTATAGTATTTTCCATTTAATGGACAAACCTGATCTTTCTCTTCTTTAGGATCAATCTCCAACAACTCACTCAAAAGTGTTTCTTCATTTTCACCTTGTTGATCTTGAGTGGTTGTCGCTAGGCTGTTACCACTTCCAAAGTAACTAAAGAGACCAAATGAAATTACGGAGGAAGCCAGGTAGAGGCCTAAGATTAAAAATAATGCTGGTTTTTTCATAATATTATCCTTTTTAATAAACAACTTTTTTGCTTGCGTCAAAGCTGATAGTATAACGCAACTAGTGCCCCAAAAACCACTAAAGTAGAAATGGAAGTCCTAGTTAAGTCTTTAATTATTAAACTAATATCATAATGAATTAAATTCTCTACTTCAGATGACTTGTTTTTTGTTTTTTTATTTGCCATAAACTAAATAAATATTCTAATCACATCTCTAATAGTAACTGAGATAATCAAACCTAACAATAAGATATAGCCAACATAATTAGCATATTGCTCAATTTTCTTAATTCTCATCCGACCAGTAATCTTTTCAACTAAGATAAAAATTGCCCTTCCACCGTCAAGAGCAGGGATTGGTAAAATATTCATAATTGCCAAATTAACAGATAGCATTCCTGAAAAGCTCAGTAAAGCCAAAAATCCTTCAGCGAAGATACCCTCGCTAGTTGCTTGATGGACAATTCCGACTGGACCAGAAATTTCCTCAGGAATTTGTCCTAATAAAACCATATTCCTCAGCAAATCTCCTAATCCATCTAGAATAATTCCACCCAACCAAAAAGCTTGCACTAAACCATACCAAGCCCCTCTGAATGGCATTTCATACCAAGGATAGTCTAAATAAACTACGGATTGGAATATTATTCCTAAAGATCCCTGTCCAGCGGGAATCTCTTCCGCTTTTCTTAGATATACCTCAAACTCTTGGGCCAATTCTTCGCACTCTAACTGTTCACAATGGCCTGTAGTTACCAACTTAACTGTTTCTCCCTGATGATTAGAAATTTCCTCAATCACCCCTTCCAAAGCATTGATTTCAAATAACTCATCATTGGCTTTCAAAGCTAAAATATTAACGTCAGTTGGTAGGTTAGCTGCAGCAGCTGGAGAGTCGGGTGAGATCTGTCCAATTCGAGGCTGATTCAGCCTAGTTGGAATACCAGAAATAGAAAACACTAAGGAAAAAGCTAAGACTCCAAATAAGAAATTGACTGTTGCTCCAGCTAAAATTACAAACAATCTTTTATTAGTCGAAAATTTATGAAAAGCACCATTTTCATCTTCCTCACCCTTAATAGCCACAAACCCGCCAAAAGGAACCCAATTAAGTGAAAAAAGAGTTTCTTTCCATTTGAATAACTTCAATGCCCTTGGAGGATATCCAATTCCAAATTCTTCTATCTTCATCTTCATTAACCTAGCCGCAAAAAAATGTCCCAATTCATGAATAATGACTAAAAATGATAAAATTAATATGAAAATAACTATCGACATGAGTAAAGCTTAATTTAAATCGTCATCAAATCTTTTTCTTTATACTTAGCTAACTCATCGATCTCGTCAATTTTTAATTGTGTCAACTTATCAAGCTCTTTTAGATCACGCCTGACATCATCTTCACTAACGTTAGCCTCTCCATCCTGATTTTCAATATTCTGCTTAACGTCAGTCCTAATAGAACGAATCATAACTCGACCACTCTCTACTTTTTGGTAGAGTGACTTTACCATTTCCTTACGTCTTTCTTCTGTCAGGGGAGCAATTGCAATGCGGATGATATCTCCATCAACCACTGGATTTAAGTTTAATCCAGATGAAGCAATTGCTTTTTCAATGTTGTTTAAGATTGAACTATCCCATGGTTTAATCACCAATAAATTTGGATCAGGTGCAGAAGCATTTGCTAATTCAGCTATCTTCATTTCTGAACCATAAACTTCGACTCTAATTGGATCTAGCATCTGAGTAGTAGCCTTACCAGTTCTTAAAGTAGCTAGATCTTTTTTAACATGCCCGATGGCTTTATCTGCTAGCTGATTGAAGGTTGAAGGTTGAAATGACATATGTATAGATTATACTCTATATCTATAATACTAACAAAAGATGCGACTTAAAACATACTGGCATATTCTCAGCAATTTACTGACCTCTCCAAAATATTACTTGGAAATTCTCCAAACTAACTTTTGGCTAAGTTTTAGGTTTTTTGCCATCAGCATGCTTATCTTAGGCATAACCCTTGCCTTAAAGATCAATAGTCGCATAATTCCAAATCTACAAAATCAGCTTAACAAGACACTAGACGAAGTCCTGATCAACTATCCAGCTGACTTAGAAATAACATGGGATGAAGATCATCTTAAATACTCAATCGATAAACCGTTAGCTATATCTTATCCAAGCTTTATAGAAAAAGAACCACAGTTGCCACCATTTTTTGGATACTTAATTCCTAGAGACATCTCAATTGAAAATCTTTCAGAAGAGTTAGTTGATGAGAGCATGTTCATAATTTCTACTCAAAATTTATTCATCAATAATCTTCAGGGAGTTTGGGCCAGCAATTCCTTAACCGACATACTTCCTCAGGGCGAAATTGCAATAAACAAAGATACTATTATTGATCTTACTCCCAAAGCTAAGCAGGAGCTGGAAAACTTAATTTTAGCTACTAAGCAACTCAGTTTTATTATTGTTCCTTTTGGACTGATTGCCCTGAGATTCTGGATGAGTTTTCTGGAAGCAATTTTACTACTGCTATTTTTCAAATTAAACAGACTTGATTTTAGCTTCAAAAAAATAATTCAGTTATCTTTATACCTAATGGTGGTTGCTGAAATCATTACCCAACTGACTAGCTGGATATATCCGGATACTCAAGTCTCAATGCTAGCTCCATCTTATTGGATTATCTTCTCCTACATCTTCTGGACACAAAGAAAAAAATTCTCTAAATCAAATATTATCCCTACTCATCAAGAGTAATCTCAGAATTTATGGGTGGAAACGGCAAATCTTCTTGATTGGGATCAGCTATCTCTAGTTCATTCTCTAGCTCTAAAAGTCGCTGATTAAATGGACCCACAACTATCTCAGTTAGCTTGATTTCATCATTCTCAACAATTTCCTCATCTTCTCTCACTGAACGCGACCTAGCCACTATAAAAATAATTAAAAGTATGAATAAGAATACTGCTGACCCAATTACTATCTTTTTAACTTTTTTTTGCTGCAGTTGCTTTTGTTCCTCTACAGATAAATCATCAACCAAAGTCTCTTCAGGATCTATATTATCCATCAAGGGACTCTCTGCTACAAATTGGGTCTGGTTTAGCTCTATATCCTGATTCATATTTTGAGTAGTTCTCCTAAAAATGTTAAGGCCTGAGACAATGAGGAGTGAATTGAGTTAAGCTGTTTTTGAATAGCTTGATGTATGCCTTTATATCCAGAGCTAGAGGGATTAGCATATTTTTCCTCAATTAAATCAAATTTAGATTTTAAACTCTCCAAAAGACGATTGGTTTCATCAAAAGATCTCTTCCTCTCCGTTGACTTTAACGCCCCACCTGCAGAAGCAATTTCCACTTCCATATCGGCTCTCAAAACTATTGCTTTATCATGAATTGTTTGTAGCTCTCCAATAGACATCAATGTCAGAGCTTGATAAGCAGCTTCTTCCACTTGATCAATTAAAACTTCAAAGCCCTCAGAAATCTCATTAATCTGAACTTTGTCTAGAGATTTACTGAATTCTTGTTGGTGTTGTTCAACATTCTTGATCGCTGAAAGCAAGCTCTGCTCAGCTGCTGTTTTTTCTGGCAGTTCTATTCCAGGCTGCGACAGTAGTTTTAATCTCAGCAATCTCAAATATGTTCGCAAAACCCTATCGCGCAAGATCATAACTTCTTGAGTTTTCTGAACAGCATCTTCCAAAGAAGCTAGTGTGCCTAATTTATGATATTGGCTTTTAGCAATTAAATATAAATTCTCTAAGCTTCTGTATTCTTCTAGTTCACCTCGATACTGCAGCTTGAGTTGTCTAATATCTCTAGAAAAGGATTCTTTATCGTAAACAACTGGATCGGTCGCTTCATTTTCTTGGGCATAAATTACGCTAAAATTAGCTAAAAATAATAGCGTGAAAATTAAAGATAAGAATGTTTTTTTAAAAAATGTCATTTTTTGACTCAAAATGTAATCAGTACTAATAACAATCCCGATAGAGTTCCTACTCCCAAATACTCAAAGACAATTTTTTTGTTTACGCGACCATCTTTGAGATGAGATAACACCCCCCAAAGAAAATAAAAAATAGCAATTCCAACCGAAATAATTCGCTGTAATCTACGATCGGGCCAAGATCCTAAAAACAGCACTACTCCCAAGGCCAAACCAACTATCAAAACCAAATACATCAACTTATGTTTTTTTATTTCTTTGAGCATTTTATTTAACCTACTACCCCTCCCTTAAAGAAGATAACCAGATACATGACCGTCATTAAAATAAAAATATGAGCTAAATTCTTACCAACTAAACGAGTTGCTCCCCGATGCCCAATCACTAAAGTATCATAAGAAAGAGTCCCAACTATCAGCATAATCACTGCTAAGAAAAAGGCTTTAGTCAGCTGGAGTGGAGTAAATAATGGTGGAGACTCTATACCACCACCTGACACCAATACACTTGCTAAAACATTTGCTCGTGGTCTTTTAACAGCATCTCCAGACTCTTGAAGAGCTAACTCTTGACTGACTGATTCTTGGACAGTGAACTCACCTCCTTCTTTTTCATCCGCTAAAACAGGCTTAGTTGCAACGTTAGCTTGAGCACCAAACATTTGAACTACTAAGGTAGTTTCATAACCATCTAGAGTACCATCTATGACTGCAATACCAATTTCTTCATACCTGGAATTTACAATATTGGCCCGATGAGTTGGCGAAGACATCCAGGCAGCCATCATGCTTTCGGTATTAGAAAAATCTCGCGCTAAGTTCTCCCCTGCTAAACGATATTTATATCCGGCTTGCTTGATAAAGTACCAGGGATTAACACCATCTGGGGCAACATGAGACCAATACTGATCGGCAAACATATCTTGACCCTTAGCTAAGGCTGCCTCAGACAAACTCTGATTAAAAACTAATGAGTCTAAGCCTAAAGAAGTTCTTTTTTCATTAGTGAGAGCAATAACCTGCTTAGGCGTAATGGTAGATGCATACCCAAGAATACTATTATTTGGTTTAGATAGCCCAGAAAAAAGATGTAATAAAGCCACAAAACCACTAGAAACTAGAACTAAAAAAAACAAAGACTCAGGGTGAAGTAATCGTGGACGGTGATTGTTGGAACGTCTTGGATGAAAAATATGGGCAAAGATATCTGAAAGTTTTCTCACAACCTCTATTATGCTAGAGAAATGCTTCTAAACTCAAGAGCTAATCTTCAATTTTATATATGACATTTTTCCCCAGAGGTGAAAGCTCTCCAGCGGAGTCAATACTCCGAATAGCTAAATAGCCATAGCTAATAGTCGGAGTCTTAATTAGAATGATTTATTTAGAACCTGGAGACTGTGGTGAAAAATATAATGGTAAAAATCTCTCTGTTTTTTGTGCTTGGGACCAATTTTTTAATGTCATTGACTCTGACGAATAACGAATCTCGTAGGCCAGAGGTTTTCCTAGACTAATGTCATTGTTCTTAGGGCTACT
>JABGTR010000010.1 GCA_018646985.1 Minisyncoccota bacterium | reverse complement strand
TTTTTTTTAAGTCGAGTAGTGTCTGTATTCCAGTTGTACATAGTATGAATCAGTATAGCTGAAATCACTTACTTTTAACAGGTATAAAAAAGAGTTATTAGTCTTAATTTAGCTTGACATATCAATACTTTGGGTCGAGTAAGGGAGTTTGTTAGAACTCTATTTGGCTATTATTCACAACCACTACTTAATTTCTAAAGTTTTATCTTTTAGATTTTTTTAGTTAATACTTAGGCTATTGGAATATAAATAAATTTACCATTACATTTAACATCTGGTTTCCAAAGTTTATATTGTTCATCTTCCACATCTATAGTTCCATCAGCAATTAAATCATCATCTAGGATCGCTCCATCAGGCAACTCACTCTCTTCCACAGTTTCATACCCAGATTCAACTTGAACATTAACTCCTTCATCTTCAAGTGTAGGTTCAGTCTCGGATTGATGAACGGTTTTATTACCTTTATGTATTTTCCCACCAACTTCTACATTATCCCCAAAGTTAAATGCAGAACCACCTTTTTTGTTGAGTGTTTCTTGAACATCTTTCTTTTCACTATCAGAAAGTTTTTTCCCACCAACTGTAAGATCTCCTTCAAAATTAAATGGCATAATTACTCCTTATATTTTATTCTTTTATTTTATCACAGATTCTTGTCATTTTTATAAAAATGATAGTTTAGATTGATGTATCAATATTTTGGGTGGCTGACGAGATTCGAACTCGCGACCTTCCCCTCCACAGGGGGACGCTCTAACCAACTGAGCTACAGCCACCAAGGTTATTAACAATCAGATTATACATGAATTTATTCCAAGAATCAGGATATTTCTATATTTTTTCCATTTCACCAAAGAAATGTAGAAGAATTTCCAATGTCTCTTCCCAAGATGCTGCTTCCGCAATTGATTCTGCTATTAGCTCCTCATCGTTTGAGTTAAAGGCTATCCCAGGCATGTCTTTAAAAACTAACCTATCAGAAGAGCCATCGCTCACAGCCATAGAAAGAATGTTCCCAACTCCTACTAATTTTATTATTTCATTTATTTTGGCTTGAATTTGTTCCTGTTTTCTTTCAGCAAGTTTGTGGTCATGTGTAAAGCCGATTAATAAGTTATTACTATCATAAATAAATTCGGAGTTACCTAAGTGTAACTCAACCCCCTCAAGGCCTGTGTTTTCAACTGCGGTTTTTGATTCTATAATTTCAGAAACAACTTTTGCAACTGTTGCTAGGCCTCCCGTACTAATGATGGGTATTATTCCTAGCTTTATAAGCCCTCTCATTGTCTCTAAAACCTCTGTTTTTATTTGTTCCTCGAATATTTCTTTGCAAATTTGATCAATTTTTGTCTTAGTCAGCACTCCAATTGGGTCTCGCCCATTCTTTGATTTTTTAGCAGCATCCTGCCAAAGCTTAACTATATCCCGAGTCATTTTAGCTTGAGTTTTTTCATCCTCTTTGCCATTCCCAGTGATTGCATCCAGATAATTCACATAGATTTCCATGTGTTTTTTTTTATCAACCCCTAGAGATACGGCTAATATTTGCCAGCTTTCACCAGTCCACCTTTTTCCCTCATCTCCTTGTAGGGCAGTTTGATCGAGGTCAAAGTAAACAATTTTTAGAGATTTTTTCTCTTGTGAAGACATTTAAATAATTATAGGACTATATTAACCCAGGGATTATACCACTATTGAATGGATTCGAGAAGTTGCAATACTCGAGGTAAAAACTTAACTTCTTGCCAGGCTAGCTCTTTTAAGTGATCGGATTTGGGGTTAACTATAATTCCGGGTACGCGACCAAACATTTTGCGGTCATTATCCCCATCTCCAATAGCGATACACTCATCCTCTTTAAAGCCAGTTTTCTCGAGAAAATCATTAAACTGTTCCATTTTTAATAACTCTTCATCTTGACTATAGTCGAGTTCAACCCAGTAACCATCTTCATCAAAGTGAAAAATGGAGTTGCCATAGTGGTGGTTGATTTTGAACTTCTTGGCTATTTGGGTGACAAACATATCAATAGAACCAGAGATAAGACACAGCGTGTACCCATCTTCTTGAAGTTGATTAATTAATGAGAAGGCCTCCCCCCTAAGTGGAATATTTTCAAATATTTCAATCAACTTATCTCTATGAACGGGGCCATTAGCATTCCAAATCTTGAAAAGATCTTTTTTAACTTGGTGAAAACTAATTTCCCCTCTAAGAAATTTGGCAAATAAATCAGCGTGAGCATAAGAGGATCCACCTAGTCTTTCAGTCAGCTCATACCAAGTGGTTCTCTCAGTTAAAGTAGAGTCAACATCAGTGATGATGGCTTTTGGTTTTTGCTTTGGTACTAACATAAATCTTGACAATCCTACCCTATTTTTTACTAAAAGGTAAGTAGTTTTGTACCCCAGGGCACCTTCTCGAACTTTGTTCTCACCTTGTACCCCAGGGCACCTTCTCGAACTTTGTTCTCACCTTGTGCGCCAGGAAGGAATCGAACCTTCGGCCTACTGCTTAGAAGGCAGTTGCTCTATCCACTGAGCTACTGGCGCTATAAGTTATGAACTTATCAATTATAATTTGGATGAGCCTTTTATGCAAAAGATACTTGAGAAAGCAATTATTATTTTAATAATATTAACCTGGGCATCACACCTGGTACAAGTTTTTACTCCAGAGGTAGGTTTTGACGCAGTTTGGTATCATTTACCAGTAATTAAAGCTATTTTAGATCAGCAAAGTCTAGTCTTTATACCAGATCTTTATCAATCGGCTAACCCATTGTTGAGTGATTTAGTGTTTGGTGGAGGTTTCTTGGTAGCAGGAGAGCTGGGAACAAAAGTTGTGGCTTATCTGTTTGGATTACTATTAATAGTTTCTAGCTATGTTTTATCTAGAAAATTTCTGAATCGATTCTGGTCTTTAGTTGTTATCTTAATAATATCTACATTTCAAGTCATAGCATGGCAGTCTGCTAGTTTTTATGTGGATGTAGCCAAAGCATTTTGGGAGATTAGTGCCTTGCTATTCTTGATTAAGTGGTGGGCTGAGCATCGACAGGATTGGTTGTTCATCTCTGCCCTGCTTCTTGGAGCATCTTTGGCTACCAAGCTATTCTCTATTTTTCTTTTACCTCTCTTCTTGTGTTTGGTTTTTATTTGGAGTCAACGTCAAAAACTCAGTAGCTTGGCGATTTTCTTAGTTGGTTCACTATTATTACCACTTCCTTTCTATCTTTTTTCTTTTTTAAAAACAGGTAATCCATTCTTTTCCTTCTCTCAACACTTGATTAAATTAGGGGAAATTGGTGGTAACAGTTCATTGATATCTTATATCTGGGAAAGAACAAAGCTGATTCCAACACTACCGATGGAGCTCATATTTGCCAGAGACTATACTTCGTTTCTATTAATTATATTTTTACCAATCTCGTTTCTATTTATTAAAAAAATAAGAAAAGATAAGTTGCTATTGGGAATAACAATAGTCACAATCTGGCAAGTTCTTCTCTGGTGGTATCTACCACCATTATCAACCAGATATGCAATATCTGGATTTATAACTTGGACAATTATTTCAATTTGGGGTGTAGTCGAAATAAATAAAAGAGACGTTAGATTTTATAAACCAATTTTAATCACTATTTTTCTAGCTATAGCAATCAATCTAGCTCCTAGAATAGGAGTGAATATGAGAAGCCTTGAGTATCTGTCGGGTGCTCAATCAAAAGATCAGTATATCCACCAATTTTTTGATGGTAATATCGATCAACACTTAATCAACTGGTATTACTCAGACTAGTTTTATTTTTTAGTTTTTTTTGTAGCAACTTTTCTTTTTGCAGTTCTCACAGCTTTTTTAGCTGAAGTTTTAGCCTTCTTAGCTGCCTTAACAGTCTTGGTCCTATTTTCTTCTTTACTTAGGAACATGGCTGCTGCTCCAGCAGCAACACCAGTCAACAAAGCGAATAGTCCTTTACCTTTTTTACTCATGGCAGATTTCCTTCCATACATATTAATGAATGTTCTATATATAGAATATCAGAAATTATGTATTGATTAAAGATAGTGTATTGGTTAAGCCAGGTTTCTTCCAAACTGTGCCGTGAATAAAGAGCACGGTCTCACCTTTTTTAGTAATACCTTCTTGTTCAAACTTTTTGATTAATTCCTCGCCCAACTCAATCTTTCCATCTGGAAAATCGATTAGATATGGTTTTGCTCCATAGGTAAGTGAAAGACGATGATACGTATCTGGCAAATGTGTAATTGCATAAATTGGTTGTGTTGGTCTGAATCTAGAAATTAGCCTAACAGTGCGACCGGTTTCAGTCAGACAAACAATTTTATCAATTTGCTGCTCACTATGAAAAAGCAAGTTGGCGGCGTTGGAAGTAATATTCAAACTACTATCTATATTTTTTGGCCATTCCATTTCATGAGAAGTTTTCCCCTCATTGTATAGAGAAATTTCAGCTTGAGTTTCAACAGATTTGACTGGGTATTTTCCAATAGTTGTTTCTTCTGAAAGCATCACCGCATCTGTCCCATCGTAAACAGCGTTGGCGACATCACTTACTTCTGCTCTAGTGGGACGAGGGCTATCAACCATTGATTTGAGCATCTGAGTGGCTGTGATAACAGGTTTAGCAGCATAACGACATTTGCGGATAATCTCTTTTTGCCAAAAAACTAATTGTTGATACTCAACCTCAACTCCCAAATCTCCCCTGGCGATCATGATGGCATCTGATTCGGCAATGATTTCATCTAAGTTGTCTAGAGCTGCTTGGTTTTCAATTTTAGAGATAATCGCTGCATCAATATTTCTTTTACTCAGTTCTTCTTTTAAGTTTTCAATGTCTTTAGTGTCTCTTACAAAAGATAGTCCTACGTAATCAATTAATTCTGAATCAATATTGTCTAGGTAGTCAATGTCTCTGGGTGTAATTGAAGGCATGCCCAAGATAGTTCCAGGGGTATTCATGGTTTTACGATGCTTAACTTCACAATCAACAACGGCTTCAACCTTAATTTCAGTATCAGAAACATCTGTGACAATGAACTCACAAGCTCCATCATCAAGTAAAATGAGACTATCTTCCGACATACAATCAATAACCTCTTGAGGGATGTGGGCTACTTTGTCATCTTTTTTTTCAGTATTACTGGTGAAGATAGCTTTTTCCCCACTTTTAACTAAGAATGATTTTTCTTCTGGCAAATCTATTCTGACTTCAGGTCCTTGAAGATCAATTAAAATCCCTACAGCCATGTCTAGATCCTCAGAAATTTTTCGAACTCTCTTCATTTTTTCGTCGTGCCATTCTGGGGTAGCATGCTTGGTGTTAAAGCGGGCTACATTCATACCAGCTTTGATGAGGGCTGTTAATGTTTCTACTGATTCTGTAGCGGGTCCGATGGTAGCTACAATTTTTGTTGATTTCTGGTTTCTCATAGTTGGATCTTTCTGATATTAACTATACTAGATTTTCTTATTAATTTCTTATCTTATATTATTTTGGAAAGAACATATTATAAATGATTATCACTAATTTCTAAATAAGTAACTATTGCCAGAAGATTTGTTAGTCTGTAAAGTGAAAATATGAATAATCAAACCCCACCCCAAAAGAGTCAAGATTTAGCCAGCCAAGCTTTAGATGAGTCGCAGCAGTCTGATCAGTTTGCAGAAACACTCCAATCTTTAGAAAAAGTTATTGAGCGGAATGCCAACAAGCTAGATGAGTTTAAGGAGGAGTTGAAGAATCATCGCCAAATGTTGAAGAATTATTTTGAAAATGATGTTCAGCTAGCAGAGGTAGAAGAACAGGCTATTGAGTCTAAAAATAAAGTTAAGGAGAGAAAATCTGGTTTGCAATTAGAGCCACAGGTGGTTGATCTGCAGATTAAAATTAAAGAATTGAGGGAAAGAGAAAAAGAAACGCAAGAGTCTTTGAGCAATCATTTAGTTAATCACTATCGAATGACAAACTCAACTAGTTTCGACACCAGCGATGGTGATCAATGGGAGTACAGAGTCCAAGCAAAAATTAAAGCTAAGCCAAAGAGAAGTTAAGATCTTTGCTTTTTTTCAGGTTTTTCTTTATTTTCAGAAAGTCGTTCAGTTAAGTAGGCAATAACTCGAGGAGAAATATTCTTCATTTTCTTTAGGCTGCGAATTTTATTTTTAAGGCGTCTCTTTTGACTTTTAAGAATATTCATTTGTTGAGCCGGTTTGACGTAAAAACGACGGTCTTTAACTTTATTAACGATATCAGTCGCAGCAGTTGCTTTTTTAAACTGGCGAATTAAATCTCTGGTGGAGTCACCTTTTTGTGTTTTGATTACGATTGGCATAATAGGTTTTGAATTATACATCAATCCTGAAAAAATGTCAGTCTTGATATGACTTTCTGATTTCTCTAGCTAGATTTATTAATTGTTCATCGGCTGCTCTATGAGAGCTATTCGAGCATAGGTAGCCTGGGTAGAGCTCAAAGAACTGATCTGTTTCTTCACTTTCAATATTAGCCCATTTCTTCATATCTCCCGTGCCATGCATGGGGAATAATTTACTATGAAGATGATCTACGCCGTAACCCTCAAAGAACATTCCGGTTCTACCAACATCTTCAAAATAGTTATCAAGAATGTTAGCTACTTTTTTAGTGGCAATTATTAAGCTGGTTAACACTTGGTCGCTTTGTGCAAAAGCATAACTCTCACAATGTTCTTTAGGAATAACTACAGTAAAACCTTTAGTATTAGGAAATATTGATAAAAAAGCCAAGTGAGTCTCATCTTCCCAAACTACATGAGCTGGCATTTTTTTATCCACTATTTGACAGAAGATGCAGTTTTTAGTTTCCATAAACCTTTTTAACTAGTTCTATTACTTGTTCTAATGAAAGGGGGCTGGCTTTTTGTTGGCGATGTTTTCTAGAGCCATTGATGAGCATCTTTCCGCTGGGGTGGTAGTACCAAGTTCCAGTAGAGTCAATTAATTTAATTTCATCGGCCAGATCTTTTAAATCTAGCTCTGCATCTGGTCGAGCTTTGATACGAATATGTCCACCCGAAGAGTCTTTTCTAATTGCTATTACGGCTCCATACTTCTGAGCTAGTTTTAAAGTGTCATCATTCTTAGTTTCTACAGCCATGCATTTACCTAGTTTTGTTTGGAAATACTCCGCCTTATTTTTTAGAATGTCTTTAGCTTTAACATGCTGTTTTAGAGCTGAATAAATGCCATCTAGACAAGTGAAGCCAAAATGAAGCTGAGATTCATCATTGTGAATGCCGACAAACTCTAACCCCCGAATAATTTCATGAAGCATGAAGTTGTAGCGATCATGATCAGCTTCAGGCCAATAGATTTCTCCAAAGTGGTCAATCTCAGTGATGAAGTCGACCAATATGTCTAGAGCGTGATCATCTTCAAGATCAGGATGGATTTGGCAAAGATACTCAAAAACTAACGAAGCAGCGCTACTATGATCATGACCTCTTTCTGGCTGATGGTGATCAAACTTTCCGAGTCCTGTATCAACGTGGGTTACATCATCGGTGTCAATCTCTAGCTTTTCTACCTCTGACGACTTAATCGTTGATCCTGGGTTAACAAAAGCAAATTTAGCATTCCCATAGTGCTGTGCATCAAATGTTTTGAGTAGCCAGGATGCACCAATTGCATCTAAATCTGGAGCATGATGGGTGACGATTAGTTTTCTGTTCATAATCTGGAGTATACAACAAAGGTAACTCACCACAAAAGTCTTCATCTACGAGTAGTTGAGATCAGTTGTAGTGAGTCATTCCCTCACCGGGTTGTATCTAGTAATATATGGTATGTTGTAGAAAGTGAACAGCAGCAAAAAGGATTGAATGAGCCGTTTATAATTTATTTTTCTCAAGTAGGTATTTTCTTATATAGGATAAAATAATAGTTGCAATTTTTGCAGCAATTTTGAAAGGCAGAGTAATAATTTTCCACATTAATGGAGTTGGGTCATCTTCTCCCCTAACCCAGACAGAGACAATAAGCCATTTGTTTTGATCAGGTAGATGTTTAGCAACTAACTGAATATTACGATGGTTAACTATGCCAGTAAATTTAATCTGCTGGAGTTTGTTGCTGGGAAATTTTTTATCTGGAGAGGCTATAACTTGCCACACTTGATTTCTAGAAACTGATCTAAGTCTCAATCTTTCTAAGGCGTGGTTAGTGAAGACTAGATTCTTATAGTTTTTATCCATTAGTCAGTTAGTTTTTTAATAACTGTTTCCAGATCTAATAACTCTGTTTCTTTACTAGTTCTCTTTTTCCATTCAATTTGATCTTTAGTCCGAGGAGAAACAACTAGTCGAACTGGGTTTCCAATTAGGTCAGCGTCAGCAAATTTAACACCAGCACTTCCCTCTCGGTTATCCCACAATACCTCTACGCCGGCTTTGATGAGCTGATTATAGACATCTTCAGCTTTTTCCTCAGCACCAGCTAGTGATATTAGCTGAGCCTGAAAAGGGGCAACTGCTTCTGGCCAGACGATACCTCGATCATCATGATGTTTTTCAATAATACTAGCCATAGTGCGGCCTAGGCCAATTCCGTAGCAGCCCATGTAGTATGGTTTTTCTTGTCCGTCTTGGTCAGTAAAAGTAGCACCAGCCATGAGTTTAGTGTAATGAAGACCGAGTTGGAAGATATTTCCGACTTCAATGCCTCGCTTCTCAATTAACTTGCTCTTGCCATCTGGAGCTAAGAATCCATCTTGGGCCATGGCTGTATCTCCCTCGATATCATGCTTGAAATCTCGGCCGTAGTTGACGTTAAAACTATCGGTAGTTTCTTCTTTTTGCCCACCAGTAAAGTTAGTGACAGTTTTTAAAGAATCGTCAGCAACATAAGTAGCACCTTCATGCCCCCACGAGTGAACATAGCCAGTTTTTGTGCCTATCTTAGCCAAATCTTCATTAGTTGCGCCTTCTAGTTGATAAACAGTCAAATTAGGTTGTTTATTTAACAAGTGTTGAAGTTTAATTGGGTTAACATCCAAATCACCTCTAATGCTAACAATAATTATTTGACCTTGATCTGTTTTATAAACCACATTTTTTAAGAAATGTCTTTTATCTTTTCCATAGTGTTTGATGTTGTGATCCATGGTTTGGACCCACTCTGGTTGATCAATAATTTCAAACTCTTTCACCTCCTCGTTTGGATTAACTGCTTCTAGATTAAATTCGGCTACATCTTCATGAGCGATATAGCTTTCATCTTTTGAAACGAAAAACCTACCCTCTCCTAACTCACACTCTACTTGGAACTCATGGCAGTATTCCCCGCCAATATAGCCGTTATCAGCATCTACTTTAAGAGTTTTTAGACCTAGGCGGTCAAAAATCTTAGTATATGTTTTGGCCATTACTTCGTATTCAAGTTTGAAGTCATCCTCACTAGCGTGAAAAGAATAAGCATCCTTCATTGTAAACTCTCTAACTCTGAGTAAGCCACCTCTGGCACGTAACTCATCGCGAAACTTAGTTGAAAATTGGTAAACATTAAAAGGAAGATCTTTATAGCTGAGTTGAAATTTACGAACTAAATCAACAAACATTTCTTCGGCAGTGCCACCTAGAGCAAATTTAGCTCCACGTCTGTCCTTTAGAGTAGTTAGTTCAAATCCAGCTGAGTTAGTTCGGTTAGTTTCTTGCCAAAGTTCTAGAGGATGTAAAACTGGAGTAATCATTTCTTGAGCACCAGCTTTATCCATTTCTTCTTTGATAACTTGTTGAATTTTTTGATGAACACGCCATCCGAGTGGTAAGAAATAGTATCTACCAGCAGTTGATTCACGAATGAATCCTCCCTTAGTCAAATAGTAGTGACTCTTAAACTTAGTGTCTTTAGATTTATCTTTAGTGGCTTTTCCTAGTAGTTGTGAATACTTCATAATTTTTTTAAATCCAATCTTTGAGCTGAGCTGCGAAAAGCTTGGCGCAGTCAATGACTTTAGTGTTAGTTGGTAGTTGTTGATGGTAGATTGAGTTGGTGACGACAATTGTATTTATAGCTGGAGTACTGAGTTTTTCTTTAGCATCTCCCACAAATAATCCATGTGTGACTAAAAAATGAACTTCTTTGGCTCCAGATTTTTTTAGTACTTCTGCTGCTTGAGCAACTGTACTTCCAGAGACGCTAACGTCATCAAATACTAAGGCAATTTTGCCTTCAACACTTCCATGAAGTTCCATCTGGATTATCTCTCCAGTTTTAAGATTTCGTTGTTTATCGATATTAACCCAGTCAACATTTAATGACTCAGCTAACTTACCAGCTCTTTTTAATCCACCAAAATCTGGGCTGGCAATTACGGTTTGACTGAGGTCATAATTATCTTGAGCATATTTAGTAAATAAATCTATGGCTGAAAGATGATGGGTGGGTACAGAGAAAAACCCAGCGATACTCGTATTGTGGACATCTAGTAAGAAGACTCTTTTTACATAGCTAGCTGAAATTAAATTGGCGACTACTTTGGCAGAAAGAGGCTCTCCATCTTCAAAGACTTTGTCTTGGAGTGAGTAACCATACCAAGGAATCACTACATTTACATTTCTAGCACCCATTCTTTCTAAGGCATCTACAATTAGGAGGAACTCTATAATATGTTCGTCAACTGGACTAGAGAAAGATTGAACTAAGGTAATGTTCTCTCCCTGAACGTCATCTAAGATTTTAATTCTTTTTTCATCATTGGCGTATTTATTTATTTCTATTTTAACTAGTTCAACATTGAGAATTTTAGCTAGGCTTTGTGCTAAGGGTAAATTAGAAGAACCAGAAATTAGTTTCATATAGGTTGTATTTTACTATTTAATTACCAAACATATAACATCCAGATAGTTCTAATGACGTTGTGAAAGAATAGTAGGATAATTAATGATCCAAAGATAATTCCGTACTGCTGCTTTTGATTAATTATCCAAGACCAAACTTTTGCTAGTCCTAGTCCGAGCCAAGGCAATGTTGCGGTAAACATTCTCGATCCATATGGTCCCCCAATAATTTCTGGGACCCAGCTAGAAATGACATAAAGTTCTAGTAAAAAAAAGATGAAACCAATTCTAGCGATAACAGACTTTTCTTTTATAAGAGTGATCAGTCCTATTAGAGAGGCGATGATTATAGGTGAAAAGTTAATGATGCCATTGTTAAATGAAAATAGAACTCGCCAAAAATCTGGGTTTAGCCAACTAAGTTGCTGTCCATGCAGAATATATGGGCTGTGAATTTGTCCATATAAGTAGTAAGTAGTGATGAGTTGAATACTCATTACTAGAGAGATCATAAGACCAATCTTGAATATTGCTGAGAACTTTTGAAAAATAGAATTTTGTTGAAACATTATCCAAATAAAAATTGGTAAGGCTAGCAAAATATCTTGATTTCTGATCAATCCTAGCCAACCTAGGGCAAATCCTAGTTTTATCCAGATTGAATTCTTGGCCTCATCAGTCTTTAGCAGAGTAGTAATCCAGAGTACGATTGCAGAAATAAGAAACGAACCAGAATGTGAGTTAAACGGATCAATTATGGTGTAGTAAAGGAGCGAAGTGGTGGCAAGAAGACTAATTGAAGTAACTAAGGCTACTTTCTTAGAAAATATCTTAGAAATTGTTAAGAATAAAAAGTATAAGCCAATAAAACCCATTCCCACTGTCGTGATGCCAGTTGTGATCTGGGTGATAAGACTATAGCCATTTAAAGGAATGCCCAGTCCAATGGTATTTGCTAGCCAAGAAAAAGTTTGTCCTAAGGCAAATCCTGGTATCCATAGGATGGAAACTCCAGGAGAAAATATATTCTCTACCCTATTTGTTTCTTTTGAAATGACTGGCGGGTTGGGAAAGCCAAATTCTGGTTGATAGGCTTCGTTAAAAAAATTTATATCCCTATCCATGACTATAGATTTGGTATAGGCATAGTAATAGTGAGTATCTCCCCAAATGGCGGAACCAATTCTCATGACTCCTAATGTATAAAGAAAACTACCCAAGATAAATAATGACAAGAAGCTTAGCTTAATTGTTTTGAAGATCATTGTTGGATCGTTGATAAATTTTTATGCTAGTGGTAGGAACTAAGTTTGTCCAAATAAAACTAAAGCTATCCCTTTTAGATTGGTAAGCAGAAAGTTGAGGCTCAAACATAGCTAATAGTTTGTAGTTCTCATTATTTAGTCTTTGTAAAAGATCTTTCTGAGCAGCAGAAAATTGATATTCGGCGAGCATGCTGTTGGTGATAACTATAGTTGGAGGTAAGCTTTTGTCTTGGGCAGTAATGACCTGGTAAGAAAAAAGATTATCACTTCCTTGGTTGTATTGATCAGAGTAGTACTCAGTGAGAAATATATTGGGAATTCTTTGATAAATTGGAACATTTTCTATTCCAATTGTGCTTCCAGCATCAAGGTTTTGATGAATCCAGTTTACTGAAGTCTGGCGGGGATCAGGCTGCCATTTGATATTTAGCCAACTGATTGCTTCATAAATTTGAAACAAGATTGCAAAAGTAAGTATGGCGGCGAGAATTATCCTTTTGTTTTTATGAGCTTGTTTATAAATTTCATTCCAAGTGAAGCTGATGAGTAGGGTTAATAGCGGTAAAAGAACCAGCATTCTATTTCCAGTTGCATAAATTTTCAGAGGAGCCAAGCTAAGTACAAATATCAGCAAGCTAAAAAGAGTGAAAATTTGGTGGCGATACTTTTTCAACAAAGCATGGGGTTGGGTAAACGAGCATTTGATTATTTGGTAAATAGTGTAGAAAAGTGAGCCTAGACCGAGCGTCGTAAACACTCTGCCAAAAATTAGGGGTAGTTGGTCTATAAGCAAAAACCATTGGTAACTTGTATTGAGTTTGAAATTAGCTGTAGTAGATGGATTATTGATTAAATTTGAAGAAAAGTATTCTGTATAATCTCCAGTGCCGAGCCAGAGGTCAGGAATTCCTACTAGCGCAAAAGTCAAAATAAATGCTGAAATTCCCCACCCGAGTATTCCGAGGTTTTTTTGCCAGTTTTTTTGATAGTAAAAATAACTAAATAATAGAATTGGAATGATGGGCAAAGCACTGACTTTAGTAGCTAGGCTTAGAGCTGCTCCAATACTAATAAATAGAAAGTTTTTCAAGTTATTTTCTCTAGCAAATTTGAACATGTAATAAAATGTTAAACTTATCCAAAAAATTAAAGCGATATCATACTTGAAGTAGTTGCTTAGTGAGAGCCAAATAGGAGTGAAAGTGAATAATATTAATCCCAATAGTGGTTGGTGACGAAGTTGTTTTTTTAAAATTAAAAAAATAGTTATTAAGGTCATTGCTCCAAAGAGCATGGTGTTGATTCTCAATAACTGGAATATTTTTTGTTGTTCCATTAAATTATCAATAGGTGAGTTTATTAGATAGGGATTTACAAGTCCAAGTATATAAAAAAAGAATAGATATGCCCCAGCGAGTAAGAAATTCCAAAGTGGACCGTGGGCTGATCCAGCTATATTTGGTGATCCTTGCAGAGCGATGTTCTTCAAAGACATGAGTTGGTGCCATTCATCCATTTGGTAAGTAAAAATCTGGTTGTCACTAGGGATTCCCCAGTTAAGTACGCTTAGCATCAGGGCTATGTAGATGCCAATGATTGATATCAGTATTAAATGCCAGGAAGAGAGTCTTAGGAAAAATTCTGTAATAAGAGCCTTGAGGAGTCCAAAGTGTTTTTTGAAGTAATAAAAGCGGCTTTGTTGATGGATCTGTTTAATAGTTAAAAATTTATTTTTAACTTTAACTTTTTTCACTTGGTTAGTGCTGACCTGCCAGTAATGAAGTACTTTTGGTTTAGCTAAAATATATATATCAAATCCAGCTTTAGTCACCTTTTGACCTAGATCATACTCCTCAAAATATAAGAAAAAGTTTTTATCAAAACCACCTACCTTTTTAAAGAGTGAGAGTCTAATAAAAAAAGCAGATCCGGGAACGGCTTTTACTTTTTGATCTTTACTTCTGTCTATGTCTCTTAGAAAATGTCGGCGAGCAACGGGATTATTGGGCCAAAGAGCATGGATCAATGAGTGAGACATAATTGCCGAGATTGGGTTTAATTCTTGAGATCCTTGAATTAAAAATGGTTGATCTTTTTTCTCTAGAAGTGTTGGGGCTGCCATCCCAACTCCTTGGTTGGTTTGTAAGAAATTTGCCAACTTATCTACACAACCATTTTTTACTTCCGTGTCAGGATTTAAAAAGAATAGAAATTTTCCTCGAGCTTTTTTAGCTCCAAGGTTATTTCCAGCCCCAAAGCCTAGGTTTTTGGGAGATTGGATGAGAGTTATTTTTCTAGCTTTGTTTGACCATTTTTCACAAATGGTCTTTAATTTTTTAAATGAGATTTGATCATTATTGACAATGATAATCTCAAGAGGAGTTTCATCTTTTAGCTTCTGTAGAGTGACAAGACAATCTTCTAAAGTTTGAGGAGTTTTATAGTGAACTGAAATGATAGAGACAAGTGGTTTTACCATAAAGTGATAATGATATTATAATACTTCTTATGAAGATTGCAGTTGTGGATAATTTACCAGAAGGTGGAGCCAAAAGAGTTGTCTTTGAGCAAATTAAGCAGTTGGCAAATAATCATCAAATTTATTATTTTACCAATCAAACTGAGAGTATTTTCCCTTTTAGTAAATACACTGAATCTGTAAAGATTTTTGATCTAGGTATATCTAGTAAAAAAATGATATTTAGACCACTGGGTGAGTTGGTATGTTTTTTTAGATTACGCCGTTATTACCAAGAAATAGCAAGTGAGATTAACAATTCTGACATAGACGTAGTCTTAGCACATCCCTGTCAACAGACCCAATCACCGTGGGTTTTAAGGTTCATGCAAAAACCAACGCTTTATTTTATTGAAGAGACTCTCCGAGCTTACTATGAATCAGAGCTCCATTCTCTAAAACATGTTCCTGCTTATAAAAGTTGGTATGAGCATCTCAAACGTAGGTGGATTGCTCAAATTGATAAGAGAAATTTAGTTGCGGCGACTAAGCTAATGACAAGCTCACATCATGTGCAGAGTGAAGTTAAAAGATGTTACGGACGTGGATCTACTGTGAATCATTTGGGAGTTGATTTGGAAGTTTTTAAGTTTTGTAATGAATCAAATACTAAATCTCAATTTTTATTTATTGGGGAGAAAGAAAAAATTAATGGCTATCCTCTACTGCAGAGTGCATTGAAGCTAATGGAATCTGAAATAGAGATTAAATATGTTACTTTTTGTGATTCAGGATTTAGTTTAAATGAGAAGGAGTTGGTGGGCCTATACCAGAATTCAGTTGCCACACTTTGTTTATCTCAAAGTGAGCCATTTGGTTTAGTTGCACTGGAATCTATGGCCTGCAAAACTCCGGTAATTGCTGTTAATGAAGGGGGTTATCAAGAAACGGTTGTCCATCAAAAAACTGGTTTGTTAATTAAAAGAAAACCTCAGGAGTTAGCAGAAGCTATGGAGTTACTAGCTAGTGATGCCAAACTGAGAAGTAGGTTGGGAAAGAATGGGTTTTTGAGAGTAAAAAAATATTTCAATTGGTCATTACATGCCCAAAATTTAGAGAAAGAGCTACTCCTTTTGCGCAATGATTAAGATCCAACTACCCTGCTGATGATAGATATTTTTCATTAGTGGTAATAAGTATATGTTAAGTAACCAGATGATAATTTTTTTGGGCATTAATTTTCCATATGGAGAATCTTTTAAGTAAGACCAGAGCTCTCTTTTATAAGGTTTAAAAACTGCCATGCTAAATAAATTAAGCCAGGCTTGAGTTGCTTTGGGGGAAAAGTATTTTTTATGACTGACCACTCTTAAGCCATTTTTTACCATGATTTTTTGCCATTGGTCTAAAGATCTATAGTGAGAGTGGGCAATTCGCTGATTAACCATTTCTACTTTAGTTGCATTCTTTAGCTTTCTTTTTAAGAATTGATTTAAATTGGGGTCAGGAATAGTGATAAAGAATAGTCCTCCTTTCTTTATGACACGAGCAACTTCACTCAAGGCTTTTTTATCTTGTCTAATATGCTCGAAGGTGCTGTTGCTAATCACAGTTTGAAAACTATTTTTAGGAAAAGGGAGGTTGTCAGCATTAGCAGCAATTACTTTTTTTATAGATACCTACTTTTTCAGCTCCACTAGGATCAAGGTCTACCCCAACATCGATCATCTTATGTTTAGCTAAAACTAGTTTGCTGGTTTGACCATCTCCACATCCGATATCTAGTATAGGAGAGGTTAGTTTTTGTTTTGACCAAATAATAGCCTCGTGAGCTCTCAGTAGAGCATCTGCTGGGGCAAACCAAAACTGGCTTAAAAATTTAGGTAAAATTTTATTTTTCATAGAATAATTCTTTGCGCAAATAGTAGATAATTAATGGTAGGGCAGTCATGGAGCCGATTATCGTTGCTATTCCAACCCCTATTATGCCAAATTTATTCATGAGTGGAAAAATAGAGATAATCAAAGCCAGGAAGCTAACGAGGGTAATATAAGACACCTCTCTTTGTTTTTTAAGCGCCAATAAGACGCTAGAGCTTGAGCCAGTGATGGATCTAATAGCTCCAAAAATAGCTAGTATTTTTAGAATTGGTATGGCTTCGATCCATTTGGGTCCTAAAATGATAAGAATAAATTGCTCAGCAAATACAAATAATGCCACGCTAAATGGTATTACTAAGGCCGAGATGGTTAGGGTAGTTTTTGTGAAAGCTTTTTTTAGCCTCTGCCTATCTTTGGCGATTTTACTATAGATAGGAAAACTGACTCGACCGAAAGCATCTGCAATCTCAGTTATGGGTAAGATTGAAATTTTGTAGGCCATCTGATAAATTCCTAGATTATTTTTCCCCAAAAACTTACTTACAACTAGGTCATCTCCAGTCATAAAAAAATGATTAAAAATACCAGTAAGAGTTACCCATTTGCCTTGCTTAATTATTTTTTTAGTTTTATTTTGCTCAAGCTTAAACTGCGGAAGAGGTTTGATAAATAGCAGTGAAAAAAGTGTTTCCATGATAGCAGCTGCTATTAACCCCCAGACTAAACTAGTAGTCGCGGTAGTAATGATTGCTAAAGCAATCGTAACTATAGTGCTGACTAAGAATAGCATTGATCTTAGATAAACTTCTTTTTTAAAGTGAAGATTTTTTTGGTAGTTAATGATGGCTGGGTTAGTAAATCCTTTAATAAATGGGATGACACTAATCAACTTCAAGATTTGGATAGCTTCTGGGGTCTTAAAAAAAATAGTTATAAAGCTAGCCGTCGAGTAAATAGTTAGGGAAATAATTGCGCCTCTAAGTATTGAGATTACCCAAGCAGTATTAATATATTGGCTGTTTTTTTCTTCTTGAATTAAAAAAACATTTATTCCAGTTTCCGTAATTATTTCTAAGGATGATAGAGTGAGAGCAGCTAACCCAAACACGCCGAATTGAGCTGGCGCTAAAATGCGTGCCAGAATGGCAATCCTAATAAAGCTAATAGATCTGGCTAGAATTCTGAAACTCCCCCACCAAGAGATACCCAATAGCCCTTTTTTTATGTAGCCCATAGTTATCAGCCTTGTGCTTTATCTTTTTCTAGTTGAGTTTTTAACTCTGCTAGATTTTTAGTTTTTCTAGGAGCTCTTAGGTATTTGAGCAAAGTAACATTAATAGTTTCATTGTAAATTTTTTGGCTGAAGTCATAAATAAAGACTTCGAAGCTGTTCATTTTTTTATCAAAAATATAGCGGGGTCCAAAATAAACTAGGCATTTAAATTTTTTTTTGTTGTCTTGAATAATGGAGCAAGTCCCCGCGTAAACTCCAGGCTTAAGATCACTCTCGTTGGGAACTTGATCTAGATTTGCAGTAGGAAAACCAATTGTTCGTCCCACTTTCTCACCAGGAATCACTTTTCCGATAAGTTTGAATGGTAACATTTTATATTTATGATTGATGCTTAGCAGCGTCAATGAGGCCGCACTTCTTATATTTTAAGCCACTACCACAGGGGCAAGGATCATTGCGTTTTATTTTAGCTTTTTTGAGTGTTGAGCCAGTAACTTGAGTTTTACCTTTGGCTGAACCCAGGACAGAGGCTAGATCTGAGATATCACCTTTAGTAGTTTTATGACTACTTTTTATAGAAGGAACAGTGGCATCCGCAACCTCTTTAGCTAAAGGTTCATTGACATCTTCTTTTTGAGCAACTGCTTGTTGGACATTAACTCTACTTGATCGTTGGACTCCCAGCTGAACTCTAAAGATTTTGTTGGCAATGGTTGATTCAACTAGATGAATCAACTGTTCGAACATGATAAAGGCTTCCTTTTTATACTCAGAAAGGACTGTTTGTTTATCTCCACGTAGCCAAATCCCTTCACGAAGAGACTCTACTTCATCTAAGTGATCCATCCATTTTTCATCGATTGTAGATAAAGTTACCACTTGCTCCATTTGTCTCATTTGTTCTCGGCCGACTACCTTTTCTCTTTTGAGGTAGGTTTGACTGATAATCTCCATTAATTTATCTTTAATTTCATCTGCCTCTGTTAGTTCTGAAAGGTTTTTTTGTAATGTTTGCTGGGACTTTTCATCAAAAGGAATAATTTTGATAAATTCATTTACTAATATTTCATACTCATCATCTGAATAATCTTGAGGAGCGTGGAGGCTTACCAGTGCTTCAATTTGATTCTGAATATATTCCAGAATCTGTGATTTCAGGGTATCGGCGTTAGAGTCAGTAGTGGTTTCTAATAATCGGCGGCGACGCTTATAGATAATGTCACGGTGTTTATTCATGACGTCATCAAAGTCAACTAATCTCTTACGCTGATCGAAGAAAAATCCTTCTACTTTTACTTGAGCTGACTCGATAGCTTTACTGACCATGCCATGTTCAATGGGTTGGCTTTCTTCTATTTTTAAAAAGTCCATCATCTTTGAAATTTGTTCTCCACCAAAGATGCGCATAATCTCGTCTTCTAGAGAAAGGAAAAATATGGAGCTACCATTGTCTCCTTGTCTTCCAGCTCGACCACGAAGTTGGTTATCAATGCGGCGTGATTCGTGGCGTTCTGTACCGACAATATGAAGTCCACCTAGTTCAACTACCTCATCATGATCCCTTTTCCATTCATCAAGAGCTTTTTGGTAAGCTTTTTCTTTGTAGCCGTTACCATCTTTACGTCGAAAGTCTTTAAGCTCTGGCTTGGATCCTCCGAGGACAATATCTACTCCTCGGCCAGCAATATTGGTAGCGACGGTGATAGCACCTTTTCTACCAGCATTAGAAATAACAGAGGCTTCTTTTTCATGGTTTTTAGCATTGAGCAAGTTAAAGGGAATTTTTTTACGCTTGAGGAAGTTGGAGATAATTTGATTATTTTCAATTGATCTAGTTCCAATCAGAATTGGCCTGCCTTCTTGATGAACTTGCTCTGCTTCTTTAACAATTGCAGAGTATTTAGCAGCTTGAGTTTTGTAGACCAAGTCTGGACGATCATCTCGCTGGATTGGCTTATTTGTTGGTACCACTAATACTGCCACATCATATATTTTATTAAACTCCTCAGCTTCAGTGACAGCAGTACCGGTCATGCCAGAAAGCTTGTCATACATGCGGAAGTAATTCTGAATAGAGATAGTAGCCATGGTTCGAGATTCTTTTTGGATGGGCACACCCTCTTTGGCTTCAATAGATTGATGGAGGCCATCTGAGTAGCGGCGGCCATACATGAGGCGGCCGGTATGTTCATCGACGATAATGACTTGATTCTCACGAACAATGTACTCTTTATCTCTTCTGTAAAGAGTTTTGGCTTTTAGAGCGGCTTCAACATGATGGATGGTGTCAAAGCTTTCTTCATAGAGGTTGGTTACCTTCAGTTTTTGCTCAATGCGCTTGATACCTAGATCAGTTAGAGTGGCTGTCTTGGCTTTTTCGTCAATTTTGTAGTCAACTTCACTGGTTAGAGAATGGACCATTTTTGAGTATCTAAAGTACTCTTCGGTTAGATCAATATCTGGAGCTGAAATAATTAGTGGAGTTCTGGCTTCATCAATCAGAATTGAGTCAGCTTCATCAACAATGACAAAGTGATGGGCGCTGTTTTGTCGTTGGACCATGTTGTCTAAGGTCTGAACCATATTATCTCGGAGGTAATCAAAGCCAAATTCGTTGTTAGTGCCATAGGTAATATCAGTTGCGTAGGCTTCTCTCCTAGATATTTTTTCGAAGTGTTCTAATCTCTCGTCTCCTCTTTCTTCACTGTCAATTTCGGGGTTATAAAGTTTAGACTCATCATGAATCACAACTGAGGTGGAAAGACCTAAAAAGTGGTAGATAGGACTCATCCAGCCACAACCAATCTCGGCTAAGTAATCGTTAACGGTAATGAGGTGAGCTCCTTTTCCTAGGAGAGAATTCAAATAAAGAGGGGCGGTGACAGAAAGGGTTTTTCCTTCACCAGTTTTTTGTTCGGTAATGGTGCCTTTATGAAGGGCAACTCCAGCTAGAAGCTGAACGTCAAAATGGCGCATGCTGAGGATTCTGCGAGAGGTTTCTCTGACGGTGGCGAAGGCTTCGGGGAGGAGTTGGTTAAGAATATCTTGTTCGTCTTTACCTTGTTCTACTTCTTCTTTAATTATTTTTTTGAATTTAGCGGTTTGAGCAGCAAGTTTTTTATCTGTTAATTTTTTAATTTGTGGCTCAAGAGCATTAATCTGCTCAACAATAGCTTGATTTTCATCAAGCATCTTCTGATGTTGGTCAAAAAGTTTAGTAATAAATTTAAACATAAGGAGCGCCTATTATGCCAGAAAGATGATTACCTAGAAATACTCTCTTTTCCGACGTATTTTTGTAAAACTGTGGGGACTTTGATGGAGCCATCAGCTTGTTGGTAGTTTTCAATGATAGCAGCTAATAGTCGTGGCGAAGCAGCGACAGTGTTGTTTAGTGTGTAGACATGCTTAAGCTCACCTTTTTTATCTTGATAGCGGATGTTGAGCCGGCGAGATTGGAAGTCTAAGAAATAACTAGCTGAGTGAGTTTCACGATATTTATTCTGAGCTGGGAACCAAGTTTCAATATCATATTTTTTGCGTTGTCCGGCACCCATATCACCACTGCACATGGCTAAAATTTGGTAAGGTAGTTCTAGGTCTTGTAAGATTTTTTCAGAAAATTGAGTCATTTTTTCATGCCATTTTATAGTTTCCTCTTCATCAGCGATGGTATAGATGACTTGCTCTACTTTATTGAACTGGTGAACTCTAATGATGCCACTAGTATCTTTACCATGAGAGCCAACCTCGCGACGGAAGCATGGTGAGATGCCAACCATTTTAATTGGCAAATCTTTTTCTGTCAGAGTTTCTCCTTGGTAGTAAGCAGTCAAGGCTACCTCTGCAGTTCCGGTGAGGTGAGTGGCATCTTGAGTGGTGTAGTGATCGTCTTCTCCCCAAGGGAAGTAACCAGTGCCAACTAAAGCTTCTTTATTGACCATGGTGGGGACTGTCATCGGGGTAAATCCGTGTTCAATCATGGCGTGGAGTGAGTATTGAAGCAGAGCTTGTTCTAGGAGAACAGCTTCATTCTTCAGAAAGTAAGAGCGAAAGCCAGCAATTTTTACAGCTCGCTGGGTATCTAGAAGATCCAGGTCGTACATGAGTTTGTCGTGTGGCTGAGGTTCAAAATTAAACTGAGGTTTATCACCAACTTGCTTGATGACTTTGTTTCCAGATTCATCTGCTCCTACGGGGACGTCATCAGCAGGAATGTTGGGAACCTGCAGTATTAAATTGTTAAATTTTTCTTCGATTTCTCTAAGTTTAGGCTCGATTTCTTTAAGTTGAGTTTTAAGTTTCTTTCCTTGCTCGATATCTGCTGCCTCTGGTTTGCCACCTTGTTGGACTTGTTGTTTGATTTTATCAGCGTTTTGATTGATTTGCTGGCGGATGGCATCGACTTCTTTAATTAGTTGACGCCGTTTTTCATCCACATCAAGTAGATTATCCACTACACTCACATCTAGTTGTTTATCTTTAGTAGCTTGCTTAACCAAGTCTTTATTATTGCGAATGTAGTTAATATCTAGCATGTACCCTTTTTTATTGACTATTAGTAAACTGATAGTATATAATAATGTTAATCAACTTTTTCACTTTGGTGGAATAGTTTACCGTTCGAGAGCTCCACTTAGGTGTAGCTCTCATTTTTTTATTTTATCCTTAATATTTATTATATTAGCCAAATAGTATCGGTCAACTCTTTCGAGTTGTTTTAGTCTAATAGATAGGTAGTTGTTATGTTTTGTAAATGGCGTTGCAATAACAGTAATATGGGCATGTTTATTTTTTTTCAACATGTTTTCAATCATTTCTGAGAAGTCTCCATCGCAAGAAAAGATAATGATATGAAAAGGCCTATTGACGTTAAGTAAATCACCCATCAGTTCACTACATAGATAAACATCAACATTTGATTTAAGTGTTTTTGATTTTTTTAAAATTTCAACTGTATTTTTTTTGTCACAGTCACCACATTTAAATGACCTATATTTGGCTTTATTTTGGTAAGACTTTCGCACCAGCGTGTGCATTTTATAGCCAGTTTTTTCTAAGAGCTTAAATTGTTTTGCTGCCTTTTTATTTTTAACATCAGCCCCCTCAAAGTATTTTACAGTTTTAAGGTGCTTATATGTTGTGTTTAAATATTTATATAGCTTAATAAAATCTAGCTTAACACCGACAACTCTAAGCGCGTTCCTGATGTTGCTAGAGTCTAAATATACATATGTATCAAGATCTTTTAGTATTATTTTTTTCATATATCTGCAAATACTGTTATCAAAAACTGGACGTGCTCTGCTGGCTCGCCATCGATGATTTCAAAGCCTTTATTCACGTCTTCTCTGCTTATCTTAGCAGCAAAACTAATATCTCTGAGTTTTTTGATAATTTTACTGGCTTTCATACCATCAAAACCATTGGGACGCATCAGTGAGTAAGCGTGCATAAATCCTGATAGTTCATCACTGGCAAATAAATAACGCTCCATCTTTGTTTCTGGTTCTACACCAGTTATTCCTGGTCCATGGGCTAAGATAGCATGTTTTAGTTCCTCAGGATAATCATTCAAAAGATCATTGACGGCTTTGTGAGGATGTTCATCGGGGTATTTTTCATAATCAAGATCATGAAGTAAGCCCGTTTGATACCAGAGCTCTGCATCTTCATCAAATTTTTCTGCATAAGCCTCCATGGCAGCAGCCACCATCTCACAATGATGTCTTAGGGCTGGATTTTCAACATATTTAGCGAGCAAAGCTTGTGATTCTGTGCGGGTGGGTAAATTCATAGTTATCTTTTTAGTTGTTCAACCCTTTTTAATAATAGTTCTGATTCTACACTCAACAGCAACCAAGCTGATTTTGGTCCATGTTTTTTACCCAATAAAGCTAAGTAAATAGCTCCAAAACCCTGTTTAGCTCCAATAGTTTCTTTGGCCAAATCATAGATAGCTTGCTGTAACTCTTGTGGGTCCCAATCATTTTTTGAAGTAGTCATCTCCACAGTTTTTTCAAAGAATTTTATTTGTTCATCACTCATTTCTTTAGTGCCAACTGGTAATTCATCTGACGGAGTCAGTTGGTATTCATCCGGGGCATAGTTATCTACCCAAATCTGAGCGTATCTTTGTCTATCTTCCAGCTCTTTAATTTCTTGATTTGATAAAGCTGAACCTTTAATTTCAGCAAACTTCTCAACTAAGTTTATTTCTGGGTGCTGCATCCAAAGAGAAATATCTCGGAAACGAGGCAAAAAGTAAGTTGAAGGAACCTCATCTATTTGGGATAACTCGAAAGCTCTACCTTTACGTTGATCACCTTCCTCTTCTTTCCAAAATATTTTGGCTCCTTGATCATAGCCATCAAATAAATCTGGAATAGACATGGTGTGTGGATCAAAATCAATGACGCTGTTGTAGTGAGAGTGAGTAAATAGGAACCGCCCAATTTCAGCTGGGAATAACTGCACAAACTCACGAGCGGACGTGCCAACTCCTTTGCTGGAGCTCATCTTAGCTCCACGGATCAAGATCCATTCATAGGGAATATCAAAAGGATTGGGAATATCAAAAACTTGCTCACACATGGCTTTTCCCATGTCTCTAGAACCACCAGCAGAAGTGTGATCTTTGCCCGCTCCTTCTACATTGACTCCCATCGTAGTCCAGTGAGCTGGCCAATCTACCTTCCAAAGTAATTTTCCAGTGCCACCAAAAGGAGTGACTTTACTAGTATGCCCGCAACCTTTAGCCCAAGTTACTTTATCTAGTTGGCATTCATAAGTAACTTGCTCTCCATCCCATCCTGTTACTAAAGTAGTGCCTACTTTGCCACACTTTTCACAAGTTACTTGGAATGGATACCAATTTTCTGGTAAATCATACTCAGCCACTTCACGATAGATTTTTTTCATTTTATCAACACTATCTAAAGCAGTTTTAATTGCTTTATCCATTTGGCCAGATTCATATAATTCATGACTCCACACAATTTTTTGTTCGCAACCTAGATGACGAAAAGCATCAATAAAATCAAAGGCGTAAAACTCAGCAAAACTTTTGGCATGGCGATATCTATCTTTTTCTTCTTCAGAAGCCTGACTAAAATCTACGCCAGATTTATCTAGAGCTGGCGCTGGAATTTTAGAAAGAGGTTTGCCCATGTGCTGTTGATAGTCTTCCTTATCTAGGTATGCGGGTAAGCCGTCCATCGGGTCCATGTCATTGAAGACGTAAGTACTCACTGTTTTAGGATCTTGATTTTGTAGAACTTTTGCTACTAAGTCGTGGAACAAAACTCCTCTTAGCGCTCCAGTATGAGCTCTCCCAGAGGGAGTCTTCATATCATCTACATGTAGGTTTTTAACACCTAGTTTTTTTTGCCATTTTAATATTCCTGGGGCTAGTTTGTCGGCCCAGTGAGGAGATTGGGTTATAGCGGAGTTTTTTTTATTCATACTAAGATTTCCTTATTCTAACAAAAAACCCCCGGTTGTGGCGGGGTGTTATTCTTATTTCTATTTTTTTTATTTAATTGTGACTATTTTATAAGTTTTTTCTCCCGCAGGGGCTTGATATGTGACTTCATTGTCCTTTTTTTTGCCCATCAGAGCTTTTCCTAGTGGTGAGATACTAGAGATTTTTCCCTCAAGTGGATCAGATTCATACTCACCGACAATTTGGAGAGTTTTAGTTTTAGAGCTCTTGCCCTTGAGATGGATCACTACTTGTGAACCCATGCCAATCCTATCTTTACTGCGAGTAGCTTTAACAATAACCGCAGTTTCTAATATTTTTTCAATTTCGGAAATTCTAGTATCAAGCAGATTTCGATCATCTCGAGCATCATGGTACTCAGAATTTTCAGATAGATCACCATACTCTCTAGCTTCAGCGACTCTCTTAATGGCTTTGGGGAGCTTGTCGCCCACCAATACTTCTAGCTCTGCTTTGAGCTCTTCAGAACCTTCTGGAGTTAGTTTAATGGTTTTGTTGTTATCGTTCATATTACGGACCCTGTTTTTTTAAGTGATAACGAAGAAAAAATAGTTGGTACGCAAGATGAGTTGCATTTCTTCATAAATCTTGTTTAGTATAGAGATTTATCTCTAGAATGCAAGCATCATTGGCTTTTTTAACTCATCTTTGAAACTGGTGAATGTTGGTGACGACGTTTCTTGGCTACTCTTAACTCTAAAGCAGCTCTTCGCAGATCAGCCTCGGCTAGTTTGTAATCGCGATCAGAAATATTACCTCTCATTGTCTCTTGAGCTTTTTTCTTTGCCTCTTCTGTTTTTTTGATATTAATATTTTTTGCGCTGATAGCACTGTTAGCTAGTATGGTCACCTTGTCTTGGTTAACATCAATAAAACCACCGGTGACAGCGAACACATCATGATTTGATTCGGTAACAATGACTAGCTCTCCCTCATCTAAAGAAGCAAAAAGTGAGATGTGTCCTGGTAAAATTCCAATTTGCCCCATATTGCTGGGCACTAAAACCATATCCACATCTTCGCTCAGGAGCTGTTCTTCTTGAGAGATGATATCTAGGTGTAGTCTATGCAGCATTTTTGGCAACTTCGATAACTTCGTCTATTGTTCCAGCTAAGTAGAATGCTTGTTCTGGAATTTGATCTAATTTACCCTCGATAATTTGCTTGAAGCCTTTAATGGTTTCATCAATTGTTACGTAACGACCTGGTCTACCAGTGAATTGTTCTGCTACAAAGAATGGTTGAGTAAGAAAGCGCTGTATTTTTCTGGCTCTGGAGACAATTAACTTGTCTTCATCGGAAAGCTCATCAATTCCTAGAATAGCAATGATGTCTTGTAAATCCTTATATCGTTGCAGAATTTTTTGAACCGATCGAGTAGTTTGGTAATGTTCTTCACCAACTGTTTCTGGCGTCATAATCTTAGATGATGAGGCTAATGGATCAACTGCAGGGTAAAGACCTTGTTCAGAAAGAGATCTTTCTAATGAGATAGTTGAATCTAGATGGGCGAAAGTGGTTACTGGGGCTGGATCAGTATAGTCATCAGCAGGTACATAGACGGCTTGAAATGATGTGATCGAACCCTTTTTAGTAGAGGTAATCCTTTCTTGCAAGGATGCCATTTCTGAGGCTAGAGTAGGTTGATAACCGACCGCAGATGGGATCCTACCCAGTAATGCAGATACTTCTGATCCCGCTTGAGAGAATCTAAAAATATTATCAATAAATAGGAGAACATCTTCACCTTGTTCATCTCTGAAGAATTCAGCGAAAGTTAGTGCAGTTAAAGCCACTCTCAGACGAGCTCCAGGCGGCTCGTTCATCTGACCGAAGACCATGACTGTATTTGCTAACACACCTGAATCTTGCATTTCTCTTAAGAGATCATTTCCTTCTCTAGTTCTTTCTCCCACACCAACAAAAACAGAGTGACCGGAGTGTTCTTCGGCGATATTTCTAATCAGCTCTTGAATAATAACGGTTTTACCAACTCCAGCTCCACCAAAAGCAGCCGCTTTTCCACCCCTAGCAAATGGGCAAATAAGATCAATCACCTTAATGCCTGTTTCTAACATCTGAGCTTGTGGACTAATATCTTTAATTTGAGGTGGGGTGACGTGGATAGGGTGAAGTTTTTTTTGAGTTATCTCTCCTAGATTGTCAATTGTTTCACCTAAGACGTTAAAAACTCTGCCTAATGCCTTATTTCCCGCTGGGACGGAAATTGTTTGCTCAGTATCAGTTACAACCAGATTCCTTTGGAGGTCATTGGTTGATCCCATAGCAATCGTTCTTACTTCATTACCACCCAAAATTTGTTGGACTTCAAGAATTAGTTTTTCGCCATTAGATTTTGTTACCTCTAAAGCACTGTAGATTTGAGGGAGATGTTCTTCAAAAAGAACGTCAACGACAACCGAAACTATTTTGGTGATGCGGCCATTTTTATTTGATTGGGGTGTGTTTTTTTTATTCATAATTCCTGTTTTTAGGTTTTACTACATTATCATTCTGGCACTGATAGAATCTAGCAATTCATTAGTAATTTTTTGTTGTCTGAGCTGGTTGTATTCTAGAGAAAGATCTTTGACAACATCAGTGGCATTATCATGTGCGCTTTTCATGGCCACCATTCTAGCTGAATGTTCACTGGCAATTGATTCTAAGATGATGTGGTACAAGTACAGCCCTAGATATTTGGGGAGTAGTTGATTGAAGACAGTTTCAACATCTGGTTCAAAGATATAATCTTTGCTGAATTTAAATTTAACAGATTTCTCTTCAAGCATGATCTGTTCAAAAGTTTCATTAATCTCTTCTTTTTGAATTGGTAAAAGTTGTCTGACAGATAGTCTTTGGACAATGGTGGAGATAAACTCCATAAAGACAATGTAAACTTTTTGATATTCATTATTTTCAAAACTATTGTAGATAGTATCGTACAAAGGAATAGTATCTCGGTATCTAGGTTTGTCTCCATGACTGGGAAATTCAGCTAATAAAAATCGCTGGGTTTTCATAATATGTTCTTTAGCTTTTTTGCCCACTGTAACAAACTCAAATCTAGTGTCTTTTAAATCTGGGTTCTTTTCCAACAAGTCTGTTTGCCAAGATTCTAAACCTCGATAAAGGTTGCTGTTAAGACCTCCGCAAAGACCTTTGTCTGATGAGAGGACAATCACCAGGTTTTTACTAGGAGCACCTTTAGCTACTCTTGGTGATTCTAAAAGAAAGTGAGACACATCTTGTCTCATGATCTCGACAATATCAGTTAAGATCTCTTTCATTTTTTCAGTATAGGGACGACTAGAAAGAGCCATGTCTTGAGCATGGCGCATCTTAGAAGCAGCTACCATTTCCATTGCCTTAGTGATCTTAGAAATGTTAGTGGCACTTTTAATACGCCTCTTAATAGATTTGGTTGAGCTCATAATTAATCTTTATCTTCTTCTTGTAGAGATTCAACTAATTTTTCATCAAGTAATTTAGGGTTAAGTTTGTTAAATAACTCTGTGGCTTTTTTCATCTCTTTAAGAATTTTATCTGAGAGCTTCTTTTCTTTGATGATTTCTTTTTCAATTTGAGGATATTTAACAGCCATGAATTTCAAGTACTCTTTTTCCCATGTTTTAACACCTTCAACAGCAACTATATTCAAGAAGCCATTGGTGACGGCCCAAATGATTATAATCTGCTGAGAAACTGTCATTGGTTCTTCCCAACCTTGCTTAAGAATTTCAGTAATTCTGACTCCACGATCAAGTTGAGCTCTAGTTTGAGGGTCGAGATCAGATGAGAATTGAGCAAATGCAGCCAGCTCTCTGTATTGAGCTAGATCAAGTCTAAGTTTTCCAGCCACTTGTTTCATGGCTTTGATTTGAGCTGATCCACCGACTCTAGAGACAGATAAGCCTACGTTTACGGCAGGTCTGATTCCAGAATAAAAAAGGTCTGATTCCAGATAAATTTGTCCATCAGTAATACTAATAATATTGGTAGGAATATATGCTGATACATCTCCAGCTTGAGTTTCTACAATTGGCAAGGCAGTAATTGATCCACCACCATACTCTTCATTTAATCTACAAGCTCTCTCTAATAATCGAGAGTGAAGATAAAAAACATCTCCTGGGTAAGCTTCTCTTCCAGAAGGGCGTTTAAGTAGGAGTGACATTTCACGGTAGGCCCAAGCGTGCTTGCTTAAATCATCATAGACAACTAGCACATCTTTACCCTTTTCCATAAAATATTCAGCAATCGCACATCCAGCATATGGGGCTAGGTATTGAAGTGAGGCTGGGTCCGAGCTGGTTGCAGCCACAATGATGGTGTGATCCATAGCATCGTGTTGCTTAAGTGTATTGTGAAGTTGAGCTACAAAAGAAGCTTTTTGGCCTATGGCAACGTAAATACAGATTAAATCTTGATCTTTTTGGTTAATGATAGTGGTGAGGGGAATAGCTGATTTTCCAGTACTTCTATCTCCAATAATCAATTCTCTTTGTCCTCTACCGATAGGAATCATCGAGTCAATTGATTTAATACCGGTTTGCACGGG
This sequence comes from Minisyncoccota bacterium, assembly GCA_018646985.1. GTDB lineage: Bacteria > Patescibacteriota > Microgenomatia > UBA1400 > PJMF01 > JABBGTR01. The sequence goes on along the minus strand of JABGTR010000010.1, from coordinate 7,752 downwards.
AGTGCTAACTGGTAATCTGGTAATAACACCTGGTGCAATTTTTTCTAATAACTGTAAATTCTTTGTTTCAATTGGTCTTTTTCCATCAAGAGGATCTCCAAGTGGATTCACAATTCTACCTATCAAGGATTCATCAACAGGAATAGCCAAAACTTGTCCGGTGGTGGTAGCCTCATCGCCTTCTTTAAGATGACGATATTCACCTAAAATAACTGCTCCGACCGAGTTGTTGTCTAGGTTGAAAGCAAGAGCTTTTGTTTTTTGTGGTAAATCAATGATTTCTCCCAGAGCGACATCATTGATGCCAGCAATTGTCGCCACTCCATCACCTACTGAGATAATTTGGCCAATGCTTTTAGCTTCTGGTTTTGTATCGAAATCACCAATTATTTGCTCAATTTCTTTAGCAATAGTTTTGATGTCAATGGGGTTAATTTTTGGTTTAGGCATATAGCATTGATTCCCTAAGTTTTTCTAATCGGTGTCTCAGAGAGACATCGAGAACTTTACTGCCGACTCTGATTATCAGGCCGCCAATAATTGACTTATCTACTTGGTATTTAATTTTAGGATTAAGATCAAATTTTTTCTTAATCAGCTCAGTCACTTGTTTTTTTTCAGCTGGCTTTAATTCTATAGAAGAAGTAATTAGAGCGGTATTCTCTAGTCCTTTTATCCAACCTTGTTTTTGTTGAATTTTACTTAGCTCAGGAAGTTGGTCAACTTGACCAACTTTTTCTAAGTATTTAACAAAACCTTTAGCAATTTGTTGAACTCTGTCATTTTTGAGTTTCATTTATTTGACCTTAGTTTTTTCTAGTGCTTTTAGTTCACGATCAATTACTTTGTGTTGAGCTGTTACGGATAGAGATTCTTCTAATACCTTGGTGGTCATATCAACCACTAGGTTTCCGATTCTATTTTTCATTTTTGCCTCTTCATCCTTGAGCTTTTCTTTGAGGTTGTCAAACTCTTTTTGGACAACTGTTTGAGCTTCCTCTTTGGATTCAACTACCATCTGCTTAGACTGCTCATTGGCTTGTTTGCGAGCTTTGTTTAAAATTTCAGTAGCCTCTTTTTCTGCTTTAAGTTGAATTTTCTTTTTAAATTCACCCAAACTTGCTTTTTCTTCCATGCTCTTTTCTGCTGCTTTAATGCCATCCTGAATTTTTTTATTACGCTGATCAATTATTTTCACAATTGGGCCGTAAAGAAATTTGTTAAGAACAAAGATCAAGACTCCAAAGTTAATAATTTGAAATAATAATTGATACCAATGTATTTGCATAGTTTATTGCCCCAATCGGTTTTAAACGAATTTTAATATTAGAGCCACTACTAGTGAGTAGATAGCGATAGCTTCAGCAAAAGCGACACCCAAGATCATGACTGTTTGAACTTTGGCGGCTGCTTCAGGATTTCTCCCAATAGCTTCCAAAGCTTTTGACACGATCAAACCAATGGCGATGGCAGGAGCGAGTCCCCCAATGGCAATGGTTGCACCTACTATTACATCACTGTTGCCGGCTACTTGTACTGCCTCGGCTGCGATTTCTGCACTCATATAATGTTCTCCTCACAATTAATAATTAATAATTAATGACTACTTGATACGGCAATATTAACAAATACTAATGTTAATGTTGCAAAAACTAATGCTTGAATAAAACCAACGAATATTTCTAACCCAATGAAAGGCAGCGGCCCAAATACTGGTAATAGAAAAGCAATCACGGCTAGTAGTACTTCTCCGGCAAAAATATTTCCGAATAATCTAAATGAGAACGACATAATTTTAGCAAACTCACTGATTAGCTCTAAAAATCCAACAAAAAAATTAATTGGATTAGAAAAATTGATAAACTTCTTGAAGTACTTCACACCTAAGTTTTTATAACCAAAGACTTGAACCATAAAAACTGCCACCATAGCTGTGCCAAGGGTAATGTTTAGGTCAGCAGTCCCACCTCTTAGTAAGGGTACAAAATCTCGGCCATTATTAACCCAGATGGTTTCAAAACCGGGAAGTAAGCCTGCCCAGCTAGCAATGATTACAAAAAAGAAGATTGAGCCAAATAGAGGGAGGAACTCGCGAGCTTTCTGGGGAGCAATTGTTTGAGCAAAACCGTAAAGAGATTCGACAATCGCCTGAACAAACAATGTAAATCCAGTCTTTTTATCTTTATTTTTATAAAATTTATATGCTACCAATGAAAGAAGAATGGTCGTCAGCAAACTTACAAACATGGAACTGGTGAAGCCTAGCTCACCAAAATAAAAAATCGGCTCTGCCGATATTGAAATATGCAAAGATGCCATTTCGAATTTCTGTAGTTAATTTTTAATTAAACTCTAATTCGCCTTGAAAATAACACCTCTAGCCTTGAAAGTCAAGGCTACGACTCTTCTGTGGGACTACTTTCTTCTAGGTCAAAACCTAATTTACTTTCCATGTTTTTTATTAATTCTATAGCAGTTTCCCTAGATTCTGGCCAAGCAGAGTATTGGTAGTGTTTGAGAACTCTAATTAACATGTTTGCTCTTCGATTGGGCAAAGGGAATTTGTGTCGATAAGGATCATCCTTCCGATGAGCACCAGAAAAAGCGAGTGAACCAGTTCCCTTTTCATCATTTTTGATTTCTTTGATGATCTTAATTTTAGTTAAGTCTTCTAGTTTCTCATTTCTAAGCCTGACCACTTCACCGAAGTGAGTGTTTAGCACACGGCCTACTCCATCTATAAGAGTGTTGTGAACAATTGGTGATGGCTCACCCTTTGAGCCAATGTAAGTAGTCCTAGAGAAAACAATTTTCTTAATTCCAGATAAGATCTGTTCAGTTTCATCTGCAAGTGAATTCTGGAATATAACCCCCAATAGGGCTTTAACTATGTTTGATCTTGTTTTGTAGCTTTCAATATTTTGAGCATTTATCTCTGGGTCAAGTGCCCAGAAGATGAGCTTTTTTATTATTTGCTGTCGTTTCTTGAGGCCAGTTTTTGTGTCTTGGTTTATTTTTAAAAATTGGGTGATTTTTTCATCAACATTTGATGGAGTAACATATGGAGCTGACTTCTTGTCTCTGGCTTTAACTATTTTGACTCTATTCTTGAGAAAATTTTCAGCGTCTTTTTCTCCAAAAAGAGAAGCCATGAATTCATACCTGGGTGTCCATCTTTTTCCAAAAGCTAACCTAATGATGGGGTCAAAGCGAAGCCAGGCATAGATTAGAAATATGAAAGCATTCTTCATTATTCTGCTAAAACAATCACCAGATCATACTTATCTTGTGAGTCTTCAACGCTTCCTTTTTCTTGAAAGGTGTATTCAAGATCTGTAGCCTTCTCTAGCAATGTTATTAAAGCTTCATTCTCAGCTGACATCAGCACATATGATCCAGGGTCATAATCCCCCTTAGCATTACCTGCTTTCACGGTTTTAAAATCAGTCAGTAAATCAGAGATTTCACCAGCGTAGCCAGCTTTGGTGGTGGCATTAACTACTAATACAGCTAACTCAGCAGTTTCAACCTCTGGTTCTGGAGATGGAGATGGTGATGGAGACGGCGATGGAGACTCGGAAACTTCAGCAACTGGACTGATAGTCTCATCTGAAGATGGCTGAGTAAGTTGAAGAACCCCAAGCCCGATACCAATGCCAATGCCAACAGTGGCAAAGAAGACTGCTAGAGTCACAAAAACCATTTTCAAGATGCCTTTATTTTTATTCTTATTTTTTATGACATCTTTAGTTTTTGTTGGAGTTGATTCAGGCTGATTCATTTTTTTATCATCAGTTGGTTGGTTAGGTTTTTTATCTTCTATTGCTACTGCTTTTTCTTCTTTCTCTTCGTCATCATTATTTTTCAATCCTTCTAATAAGGCTTCAATTTCATCATCCTCTTTATCGTCTTTTACCTTATCAGTCTCCTCTATTTTAGTTGTTGCTGCAGCTGGGGGAGCAACTTCGGGAACCTCAGTTGGCGTCTCCTCTGTCTCTTTTTCCACCTTTTCTTCGCTAGCAGCCTTTTGTGGTTTAGGTAAATCTGATGTTTCTTTAGTTTTATCTGCTGGCATTTCTTCTTTCTTTATTGTTGCTACTGAGGCTTCAATCTTGGCACCAGCTGGTGCTTTACCAACTGCAAATTGAGGAGCGGGATAATCACTAATAGACAAAGTTCTCATTCCAGATTCAATTATTTTTTTCACATAAGAAGGCATCTTGCTGTCATCATCTTGTTTGCCAGCCAACTGTTGGATTGGGAGAGTGTCACTCAGGTGTTCTTTGAGTTGTTCTTCGACTAGATCATTACTGATTAAATAAATAGTTTGAATGCTTGGTTCGGCTCCTTTGAGTGTTTTGATTGTTTCGTAGATGTTTTCCACTTTTTCGACTGTAGCTTGGCTAGATTGGTCAACGCCAATGTAATGGAGAGCTACATATAGCATGGAGTCAATTTGGACGACACTGATAGAAGGTTCAAGTGATACTAATGATTTAATACTCCAGCTAAGAGGAGAGATGCTTTTTATTTTAACTTTAGTTTGTTCTGCTGAAACCTGGATTGGCTCAAGCAAAGATTTTTCTAGAGCTGAAAGCTGGACTCTAGTGTTACCACTATGTTCATTGAGAACAGTGGTATCTATCTGATGTGTTTCTGCGCTAATTTCTAGCTCTGGGAGTAATTTTTTAGTGAGATATTCTTTGATTTTTGAGTCTGATTTCTCTTTAACATTGACAATGGTGTTGGTAAACAAGAAATCTGGGAGTATTAGCTGATATTCTTCTGGGTCAATTTTGTTAAATAGCTTTAAAATATTTTCTGGAATAAACTCGTTGTCATCCATGTATTCACCATTGATTTGACGGAAGGAAGAGATGGTGAAGGTGGATGGTTTTTTACTAGGAAGTAGCTCTGCTGAGTAAGCTACGTCTGGCAATATATATAAAAGTTTTTTAGTGTTTAGCATTTCAGGCAGACCAATATAGTATCTGAATATTAGTTTATAGTATGCATGATAATGCCCTGGCTTGGCAAGGAGGGATTAGACTAATTTTCTATTAAGTGAGCTGTCTAAACCGGTGAGAAGTTTATTGGGAATGGTTTGGGCTGCCTCAGCTTGGAGAAAAATTGAGCTCCGAGCATTTTTATCTGCTGAATAGATTTCCACTTTATCCCCTACCTGGGGTTTATCTACTTTGGTTAGGTCAATAATAGTCAGATTCATACAAACCCGGCCAATTATGGGACAGAGTTGATTCTGGATCTTAACTACTCCTCTATTTGAGAGTCGACGGTCTATGCCCTCGTGATAGCCAGCTGGCAAAATGCCAATAGTCATATCTTGAGGTGCTTTATAAGTTAGTCCATAACTGACCAGATCTCCCTGTTGAATTTGCTTGATTTGAGTGAGGGTGGATTCAAAAGTTAGTGCTGGCTGAAGCTGATTGAGCTGTTTTTCAAACGGAGAAATGCCATAACTAGCTATCCCCGCCCTAATTAAATTAAAAACACTATCTTTGACGCTGAATGCTCCTGCTGAAGCAGAAATATGTTTCCACTGAGGATCAATTCCACGATCGTTAATGATTTGGAGTGCCTGGTGATAATTCATTATTTGCTCTTTGGTGAATAAGAAGTCAGTAGGATTATCTGCATCAGCAAAGTGAGATGCTAAGCCCTCTATTTTGAGATTTTTAAGTTTTTGTAGCTCAGTAACAAAATGCAGTAGGTCCTTGAGTTGGACTCCTTCTCTACTCATGCCAGTATCAACAAAGATATGGATACTACAGCCAGGTTGGTGTTTGTTCAGTGCTTGAGCTGTTTCTAAATCAAAAATGGAGTAGTGAAAAGGGAGAGGTTTAATGGCATAGTTGCGAGGATCAGTGTAACCGATGATCAATATGGGAGTTTTAATGTTTTTTTTATAAAGTTCGTAGGCTTCATAAAGGCTATCGACGATCAAAAATGGTGGTTGGAGTTGATCAAATACCGGGGCAACGGTAGTTAAGCCATGACCATAGGCGTTGCTTTTGAGAACTGGGGCAATTTGAACATGAGGATGAAGCTGTTTTAGAGTTTGATGATTGTCAATCAACGCCTGTTGATCAACTAAGATCTTGTTGAGGTGGTGATATTTCTTACGATTCAAAAAATTAAACATTAATTAACACTCTGTTTAATCATTCTTCTCTTGAGCTGCAGGTGGTTTACCCAAGGTCATACTATCACTTGTCTCAGGTGCTCTATCTTTAGTCATTGTCAGGTCAAATAAAGTTTTATCTCCTTCTAAAACTTCTTTTAATATCTCTTTCATCCTAGTACTCATCTCAGTTGGCTCTTTCTCCTTATCAACATCCAGAGTTTTATAACCTTGATAAGGTTCCTTTTGAGCAAAGTTTTTTAAGCTGATGTCTGCTGCAGGAGAAGATCCTAATTCGTAATCATCAATGGTGGGGAACTGGGCAAGTATATGGTCTCTTACATCGGGCTGGCTAATTTTGTCGCTTTTTTCTAATAATGCCTTAATCTTAGCAATTAATTCCGCTCTTCCTTCATTTAGGTCATCTTTTTCTGCTACTAACTCCATCATCCCCTGAAGATGTTGCTCCATAAGCTCCGCCCAAGATTGCCATATTTGTTTTTCATTTTCAGAAGCTCTCTTATATGCTATTTCAGCTGAGGGTGCTGTTAGACCCAATTGCTCTGGTCTTAGTTCTATTTGATCTTGATTATTCATATGATTTTCTTTCTGAATATTTATTGTCTTCTAAGTAAGAAGATATCACTTTGGATTGAAAAAGTCTATTTTTTCTAAAAAATAAGGGTGGGGTGAGTCCGCTGGGATTCGAACCCAGGACGCACAGCTTAAAAGGCTGTCGCTCTAACCAACTGAGCTACGGACCCTGTTTACTTAAGTTTAACAACTAAACTCAAGAACGGCAATTATAACAGGCTTTTTTTAATTGGGGTATACTTTATCTCTATGCCAGAGCTACCAGAAGTTGAGACAGTCAGACGCAAACTCCAAGAAATACTTCCTGGAAAGATAATTCAATCAATCGAAGTCTTTCATGATAAAAGCTTTCGAGGTTTAGAAAAAGATCTTTTAGGTCAGGAAATTAAAGAGGTAACGCGTAAAGCTAAAGTGATTAGAATTCACTTACCAGATAATAAAAATTTACTGACACACCTCAAGATGACTGGGCAGCTGATCTATGTAGATGAAGAGACTCGAGCAGGAGGTGGTCATCCGACTGCAGATTGGGTTAAAGACTTACCCAGCAGTCACACTAGGATCACTTATCAGTTTGCAGATGGTTCGAAGTTGTTTTTTAATGATCAGCGAATTTTTGGATGGATGAAACTACTGACTGATGAAGAAGTATTGGCAGATTTTGCTAAGTATGGGCCTGATGTTAATGAGGATGAAGCTACAGCGGAGTATTTGCAGGAGAAGTTTAAAAATCGTCGAATTCCAGTCAAGCAAGCAATTATGATGAATCCAATTATGGCTGGACTAGGTAATATCTATGCTTGCGATGCACTTAATATTGCGCAGCTCTCCCCCTTTAGACCAGCTAAGAGCTTGAGTCTTGAGGAGTTAGAAAGGTTAATGGGGGTTAAGGGAAAATTTGCGTTGGTTTTTTAGTTAGTTTTCATTGATGTTTGGGGTAAATGTGTAATAATTAGCACTTTAAGAGTGCTAAATGGGTATATTTATGAAAAAAAATGGTGTCAGAAATGTGGTGA
>JABGTR010000035.1 GCA_018646985.1 Minisyncoccota bacterium | reverse complement strand
TTAACTCACAATTACAAGAAAAACTAAGATCTCACCGAGGTCTAAAGTTACCTAAAAGAAGAGTTTTAATTGCTCACTTCCTAAGCTCCAAACAGTGAGTCTTTTGAATCAAAAAACCAACGCAAATTTTCCCTTAACCCCAACTTTGAGTTTAAGTTTGGAAAAACCAACACTTAACCAAGTGCGGCGTTAATTAAATCTTGAATTCTATTAACTTCTTTTAGCTCATCAATATCAGCGGGTTCACAGGTGGCAATAAACCTAACAAAATCAGCTAGCCTCGTATCTTCCATTTCAGCGATAGCTTCTTCACTTAAGTTAAGAACGTCTTCCATTTCAATCATAATTCCCTTTTTATAAATCTGCTAATCTGGGATTATAAATCAAATATCAAAATCTACAACCGTTTTTTTCAGACCTTCTTTAAAACTCACCTTTGGCTTCCAATCTAGAATTCTTTTAGCCTTGCTAATATCTGGTTTACGCCTAGTGGGATCGTCTCCCGGGAGATCTTTAAAAACAACTTCACTCTTAGATGAAACTAGCCCCTTTACCAACTGCGCTGTCTCATTGATGGTGTATTCGTCAGCATTACCTAGATTAATCGTCTCACCCTTAGCCTCATCAACACTCGCTAATTTCATTAAGCCAGTTACCAAATCATCCACAAAACAATAAGAGCGAGTCTGATTACCATCACCATAAACAGTCATCTCCTCATTACTCAAAGCCTGCTTAATAAAATTAGGAATCACCCGGCCATCAGCTGGATCAATCCTGGGACCATAAGTATTAAAGATTCGTGCAATCCGCACATCCAAACCAAAATCTCTGTTAAAAACGCCGCAAATTGTCTCACCCAATCTTTTTCCTTCATCATAACAAGACCTAACCCCGTTAGGATTAACATTACCCCAATAATTTTCAGTCTGAGGATGTACTTGTGGATCGCCGTAGACTTCAGAAGTACTAGCGAATACAAAGCGAGCTGCTGGATTTGAAGTTTTTAAGTAATCCAGCAAATGATGAGTTCCTAAAGAGTTAACTAAATAAGTTTCAACTGGGTTTTTTTGATATCGGGGTGGGCTAGCTGGAGAAGCTAAATGGAAAATAACATCAACTTTAATTTCTTCATCTAGATAAGTAGCTGGTGATTGAATGGCATCAGTCTCAATAAAAGCAAAATTATCGACTGCCGACTCTTCATTCTCCAACAAGTGACTTAAGTTAGTTTTTCTACCAGTAATAAAATTATCTACCCCAATTACATCTGCTCCAGTTTTAAGCAGGGCATCTACTAAGTTGGAGCCTACAAAACCAGCTGCACCAGTTACTAAGACAATTTTATTATGAAAAAATTTTTGCATGTTCTATATTTTAACCCAAATTGATAATAAAACCCAATCTAGTCAGGTCTTTTAATAGGAGTCATAATAAAGAGGATGGTTAAAAGAATATGGCAACAACACAGTTTTATAATTTTAGTCTTAGTCTTAGCCCTGGGATTGCGCTTGCCCCAGCTCAACGGATCACTGTGGTTAGATGAAGCCGCTCAAGCCCTAGAAAGCTCTCGGCCGTGGTCGCAGCAGCTCCAAATTGCCGCCGATTTCCAACCACCATTAATCCACATCTTGTTATTTTTTGCTTTAAAGATATCGAGTGCAGAGTGGTGGCTCAGGACTACCGTGGCACTCATCCCAGGACTAATTACCATTTGGGCTAGCTATGAAATTGGCCGAAAACTAATTAGTAAAAAAGCTGGCCTCATCACTTCACTTTTACTAGCCACCTCCTCATTTCATATTTTTTACTCCCAAGAACTTCGACCTTACTCCTTACCAACTATGTGGGCAGTTTTATCTTGGCTGCCACTTTTAAAAGCGGTTAAACTAAAAAGATTCTCTAGGCTTCACTGGCTTGGATACACCGCTATTTCTTTACTAGGGTTTTATTCTTCATATTTATATCCTTTTTTCTGGATCACTCAATTTATTTGGGTAGCTTGGCAACAGCGTCATAAGCTGCGAGAGATGATCACCAGCGCATTCTTAATAACTCTGGGTTTCATCCCTTGGCTACCATCATTTCTTGAACAATTAAGGGTGGGGGGGACAGTTAGAGAAAGATTACCGGGCTGGGACAAGGTAGTTAGTATTACTCAGCTCAAGTCACCAGCTTTAGTGGTGGGAAAATTTATCTATGGAGTAATGGACATTGAATTAACATCTTTCTTTATCACTAGTTTTGTTTTAATCGCCCTCATCTCAAGTTATCTTTTCTTTGCTAATTTAGTTAAAATCAAAAAAACCAAAGCTTTAAAAAGTTTTATTTTAATTTTCTCATGGATGATCATTCCTCTTGTCTTAACCTGGATAGTTTCATTCTGGATCCCAGTTGTCAGACCCAAACGAGTTTTATTTTTACTACCAGCCGCTTACTTATTTGTCAGTCAAATTGCCACCATCGGTAAGAAAAAAATCCAACAAGAATGGGGAATGGCCTTAGTATCAATCTTATTACTCCTTAATGTCTGGGGTGTCCTCCAATATCACCTCAACCCCAACTACCAGCGTGAAAACTGGCGCTCGCTTCATCAAGAAATCATGACTACTTACTCACCTTCAGAAACAATCTTCCTTTTTTCATATCCAAATCCCTTCTCACCTTGGCGTTGGTATGATCAAGATCTATACCCAACTCTTTCTACTGGGAAACTTTATATTAAAAATGTGGTTCAGCTTTCAGAGAAAATAAAAATAGTTAATGATTACCGCTACGTCATTTTATTTGATTATTTAAGAGATTTAACTGATCCAGATGATCAGCTGCGAACTGAACTTTGGTCACTTGGCTTTCATGAAATAAATACGTTAGACTATCCTAACGTCGGCTTCATTAGAGTCTTTAGTAAATACAAACCGATGGCAGCACAACTATGAATATTGGCCTTGATATTACCCCCATCATTTATGGACGAGGCGTCTCTAGATATACCGCCAACCTAGCTAAATCATTGATTGAGCATAAATCAATTAACCTCTCCGTACTTGGATATTCTTGGCGCAGCAAAGAAAAATTAGAAAAATTTGTTAAAGATAACCACATTCCTTATTCATCGCTCCATTCAACTCCACCTTTTTTGATGGGAATGCTGTGGAAATTGGGCAAGCAATCAGTTAAAAGCCATTTACCTAAGATTGATCTTTTTCACTCCTGGGATTGGCTTCAACCACCAGATAAAAATCTGCCACTAGTTTCCACCATCCACGATGTGGCCATGATTAAGTATCCTGAAACAGCACATCCTAAGATTCTAGCTGCCCACCAACGTTCCTGGAAAATCCTCAAAGAAAGACAGTCTCAAATTATCGCGGTGAGCAGAACTACCAAGAATGACATTGTTAATCTCTTGGGCATTCCCAGTTATCTAGTCCACGTAGTTCACGAAGCTTTACCAGAAGAGTTTAAAGAAACTAGTCAACAACTTACTGAGGACGAGGCCAAATATATCAAAGAAAAGCTGGAACTGACCAAACCTTATTTACTCTTTGTGGGAACCAGGGAACCTCGAAAAAACTTAACTCGGCTCATAGAAGCTTGGCAGCCTTTTGCTAAAGATTACCAGCTAATCGTGGCTGGAGAAAAAGGCTGGGATAAAACTGAGGGCATACATCACCCAGAGTTAAGATTCTTGGGTCACGTTGAAGACAAAGAGTTAGCAGTCCTTTATGGAGAAGCTGAGGTTTTTTGCTATCCGAGTCTCTACGAGGGTTTTGGACTACCCATTCTAGAATCTTTTTTCCATGGCACTCCAGTCCTCACTTCTAACATCTCTTCAATGCCAGAAGTAGCCGGCAATGCTGCAGAGCTAATTGATCCTGAAGATGTAAATGATATTAGAAAAGGGCTCGAAATAATTTTAAATGAATCTTTAGATGAACAAAAAAAACGTCTCCAAAGAATGATTATTAGATTACAAATGTTTAGCTGGGAGAGAGTTGCTGAAGAAACCGTCCAAGTCTATAAAAAAGCGCTACAATCAAAATAATGAGTCATCAAAAAATTCGCATTGCTATTGACGCCAACGAAGCCAACATAAAAAGTAGAGTTGGCAGCAATGTCTACGCTTTTGAAATTATTAAAGCTATTCATCAGCTCTCTAAAAATAATCAAGCTTTGGATTTTACTATCTTACTCAGCCGACCCCCAATCACTGATTTACCTCCGCAACGAATGGGGTGGAGATATAAAGTAATTAAACCTGCTTTACTTTGGACTCAATTTGCGGAGCCAATTCATTTATTCATCAACTCTAAAAAAATAGATGTTCTATTTACTCCTGGACACTACGCCCCACGCTACTCAGCTGTGCCATATATTTCATCAGTTATGGATTTAGCTTATTTAGAATACCCAAATCAATTTAATGAAAATGATTTAATTAAACTAAAACAATGGACTAAATATAGTGTTAAAAAAGCTAGTAGGGTAGTTGCTATTAGCAAATTTACTAAAAATGATGTCATCCAGCACTATCGCAAAAAATCTGATGATGTGGTGGTCGCTTATCCAGCAACCAATGAGATTACTCCTGCTTCGGCTAGCCAAACTAGGAAATTTTTAAAAAAACATCAAATTAAGAGACCTTACTTTCTCTTTCTAGGTACCATACAGCCTCGTAAAAATTTAATTCGATTAATTGAAGCTTATGAACAGCTTTGCCGTCGATTGAGCAGCCAGCAATTCAAAAAAAGCAAAAAAAATAACTCTCAGCCGCAGCTAGTTTTGGCTGGAAAAATAGGTTGGCTAGCAGAACCAATTATCGACAGAATAAAAGAGTCTTCTTTTTCAAAAAATATAATTCTGACTGGCTACGTGCCCAATGATATTAAGCCTGCTCTCTATGAGAAAGCTGCAGCCAGTTTGCTGCTGGGACTACACGAGGGCTTTGGTATTCCTCCTTTAGAATCACTCCAGTATGGCTGTGTACCAATTGTTTCAAACACCACTAGCTTGCCAGAAGTAGTTGGAGAAGCTGGTTTTCAAGTTAATCCCAATGATACTAAAGAAATATCCATTGCTATGGAAAAAGCACTTAAGCTATCAGTTAAAAATAAAGCCATCTATAAAAGAAAAGCTAAAAATCAACTCAAGAAATTTAGTTGGCAAAAATCTGCTCAAATAATTATCGATACTATTAGACAAGTTGCTCATGAGCATTCAAAATAGCAACCTCACTATTCTAGGAATTGACCCAGGATATGATCGGATCGGCTGGGCTATCAATAAAGGACTGGGCTCTAAGCCAGAAGTTATCAACTTTGGCTGTATTCAAACCAACAAAGAAGATAGCATTTTCGATCGCTATCAAGATATTGAGCTTCAGCTTCAAAAAATAATCAGTCAATATAAACCAGATGTTTTAGCCATCGAAACCCTCTTCTTCTCCAAAAATAAAACTACTGCCCTCAAGGTAAGTGAGGCTAGAGGTGTAATTCTCAGCTGTTGTACCCGAAATAAACTTAATATTTATGAGTATCATCCTAACCAAATCAAACTAACCGTAACTGGTAATGGCCAAGCTAATAAAGCAGCTGTTGAAAAAATGATTCGCCTCCAACTAGATATCCCGTCGGTAAAGATTATTGATGATGCCATTGATGCCATCGGTATTGCCATGACACATGCTATATTAAAGAGATGATTTCTTATTTACGAGGAAAACCCAAAACCTATCACGACAAAATAATTATTGACGTTAATGGAGTTGGCTATGGAGTTTTCACTAGCAACAAAGTTCTTCAACAAAGTCAAGATAAAATAGAGCTAGAATTGTTTATTTACACCCATGTCAAAGAAGACCGATTGGAACTATATGGGTTTCTCACCATCCAAGAACAACAACTATTTGAGTTAATATTAGGTATTTCTGGTATCGGTCCAGCCACAGCCCTAGCAATCATAGACAGAGATCCAGATCAACTAGTGACCGCTGTTCAAGAAGCTAATGTCTCATTTTTCAAATCTATTCCTCGAGTAGGTAAAAAAATGGCTCAAAAAATTATTATTGATCTAGGAGGAAAACTAGGCAAACTCAAAGATCTTAATCTAACTCCTCTTGATCCTAAACAGCAAACAGTCGCTGATGCCTTAATGTCGCTGGGCTGGGATGAAGATTCAATTCAACAAGCAATAGAGCAGATTAATCTAGATGAAATGTCTGTCCAAGAAGCTATTAAAAAAGCATTGAAGATGATGGATCAAAGATGAGCCGAGATAAAGTAACTCCCACCACCACTGAGGAAGAACTCCTCTTTCAATCACTCCGGGCACACGATTGGGATGAGTTTATTGGTCAAGGCATCATCCGTAAAGCACTCCAACTTTCAATAAAAGCTGCTAAACAGCGCCAAGAACCACTAGATCACACCCTATTATTTGGACCACCAGGACTTGGAAAAACAACTCTAGCATACTTAATCGCTCAAGGAATGGACTCCGATATCAGAGTTACTTCTGGCACAGCTCTAAGTAAAACTGGAGACCTGGCTGCTATCTTAACCAACTTGAAAGATGGCGATATTTTATTTATTGATGAAATTCACCGCCTACCCAAAATAGTTGAAGAAACTCTTTACCCAGCCATGGAAGACTATGCTTTAGACATTGTCATTGGTAAAGGTCCCTCCGCAAGAACGGTTAGACTAGATCTCCCTAAGTTTACTATCGTAGGAGCAACTACTAGATTTGGCCTTCTAGCAGGTCCTTTTAGAGATCGATTCGGTTTAATTCATCGTCTAACTTACTATCAACCAGAGCCATTAGCTGAAATTGTCACCAAAGCAGCTAAAAAATTAAATGTTAAAATCGACCAAAAATCAGCCCTAGAAATTGGTCGACGTTCACGAGGTACGCCTAGAATAACTCTCAAACTTCTCAAAAGAGTTCGGGATTATGCTCAAGTAAATGAAAGCGCCCAAATTGATTCAGAACAAGTCAACAAATCTTTAGAAATGTTTGCAATTGATAAAAAAGGTCTTGATCAAATAGATCGTCGCTTACTCAAAAAACTAATCAAACACCATCAGGGTGGTCCAGTCGGACTCAGTACTATTGCCGCTAGCCTTAATGAAGATCCTGGCACTATTGAGGAAGTAATTGAGCCTTATCTTTTACAAATTGGATTTCTAAAAAGAACTCCCAAGGGTAGGGTTGTTACTAAGTCAGCCTATGAACACCTGGGTGAAAAATATCCAGAAAAATAATTAATCTATTTTTTGTTATACTATTACTATGCTCCTAAATAAAATTAAGCGCCGTTTAACTGCTATTTACCTGGAAACTATCACTGGTTTTCTGTGGTGGGGAGTAGGCTATATTCCATCCCATCACCTCCGTAGATTTTTTTATCGTCTCTTTGGGATCAAAATTGGGCAAGGATCAACCATTCATATGATGGCTCGGATCTATGATCCTCGCCACATCACCATCGGCGAAGATACTCTCATCGGCGAACAAAGCACTCTTGATGGCCGCAAGCAACTTCCTAACTCTCGAGGAGGATTAGAGATTGGCAGTCATGTCGATATTGCCTCTCAAGTTATGATCTGGACTAGCGAGCATGATATTCACAGCTCTGATATGAAAGCTATTGAAGAAAAAGTTACTATTGAGGATTATGTTTTTATTGGCCCTAGAGCTATTATTTTGCCAGGAGTCACCATTGGTAAAGGCGCCGTGATAGGAGCTGGAGCAGTAGTTACTAAGGATGTTCCGCCTAAAACTATCGTTGGTGGAGTCCCTGCTAAAAAAATTGGTGATCGAAAAACTCAAACCCTAAACTATCAACTAGGTAGAGCTAGACTCTTTCAGTAATCATGAATTAAAAAATAGGAAAATTTTATGACACTTACTATCATTATCGTCTCTTACAACACTAAAAAGCTAACTCTTCAAACTATTGATACTGCTTGGAAAGAAGCCCAATCTTCACCAAATTTAGCTAAAAAAACTGAAATCATTCTCGTCGACAATGATTCTAAAGATGGTACTGTAGATGCTGTTAAAAAAGCTTTTGATAGTAAAAATATTAAAATCATTGCCAACAAACACAACAAAGGCTTTGCTTCAGCCAATAACCAAGGTATTAAGATCGCTCAGGGAAAATATATTATTCTGCTCAATTCAGATACGATTGTCCAAAAAGGTGGGTTGGCTGGTATGGTGAAAACTTTTGAGCGCCTACCAATAGACATTCGGACCGCTGATCTAGCTTCTGAAACTAATAAAATAGACAGATTAGGCATACTAGCTCCGACTCTTCTAAATCCAGATGGTACCCTACAGCCACAAGGTGGAGACTTGCCAACCCTATGTTCGCTTTTTGCCCACATGAGCTTTCTAGATGATTTACCCATCATTGGTAAATTTATCACCTCTACTCAGCACACCGGCTTCAGACAAAGCGAGAAGCTTCGCTATCATACAAACGACAACCGCCTCATTAAAAGAGGGTGGGTGGGTGGTACAGCGATGATGATTAGAAAAGAAGTGATTGATGAAATCGGACTTCTTGACGATGCAATCTTTATGTATGGTGAAGATACTGAGTACTGTATGCGAGCTAACCACCGTCATTGGGATGTAGCAATTGATCCTCAGGCTAAAATCACTCATTTTGGTCAAGCTAGCTCGAGTAGTGCTAATGCTATTAAAGGAGAGTTTAAATCTTATACCTACAACTGGTCTAAACACAAACCTCTTTGGCAAATACCGATTGTTAAGTTAATTTTAAAAATGGGTGCAGTGCTTAGAGTTATTGCTTTTAGCACCATCAAACCAGACAAAAAAAGACGCCAAATTTATCAAGAATTGCTCACGCAAATATGAAATCATGGATAAAGTGGCTTGATAAAAATATTCTCCTACTACTATCAGGTTTCCTGATCGCATTTATTCCTCTTTTTCCCAAAATTCCTTTTTTTAGCCCTATCGAAACATATATTGTCAGAGTCAGGATTGAAGACTTTTTAATTTTATTTACTTTTATTATTTGGCTGGTGCAGTTAATTAGAAAAAAAATAAAAATTAAATCTTTCACAACTTGGGCCATCTTAGCTTATTTGGTGGCGGGACTCCTATCAGTGATCTCTTCTTTATGGATCATAAAAACAGTTCCCTTAACCGGCGATCATGTTTTAAAAACAGCTTTACATTATTTCCGCTATCTAGAGTATTTTTCACTTTTCTTTATCGTCTATTCCAGCATCTCGAAACCCAAAGACGTCAAGCAGCTTCTCACTGTCACTTCGCTATCTTTATTAGGAATTAGTATTTATGGTATTGGTCAAAAATATTATTACTGGCCAGTTTACTCAACAATGAATAGAGAGTTTAGTAAAGGAATTAGACTCTATCTAACAGAACACGCTCGAGTTCAATCGACATTTGCAGGCCACTATGACTTGGCTGCTTATTTAGTAATTATTCTACCAATCATCTTGGCTTTAGCTTATAGTGCTAAAAAAAGAAGTCTTAAAATCGGTTTGTTTTTATTGCAATTACTTGGTTGTTGGCTGCTAATTATGAGCGCAGCTAGGACATCGTTCGCAGCTTATGGACTAGCTAGTAGCATCGTCATTATTCTTTTTGGATTTAGACAAAATAAAATATGGCCAAAAATATCCTGGATTGCCTCTAGGTTTGCTTCACTCTGGATAATAATTTTTATCATGATGGCTAGTTTTGGAAGCGACATTTACGACAGATTCCTCCAAGTGGTTGAGTCCTATCCACAGCTACACTCACAATACCTAATTATTGAAGAAAAAACATTGTTAGTAACTGACAACTTATCCTCAACCTTGAAACCAGACTCTCCCTTAGCTGACAAAACACCACCGGAGAACTCTATTTCCACAGCAGATGCGGCAGTTATTGTTGCTTCAGATGAAAGACCAAGTCCTGAAAGACCTAGGGATGTCTATCAAGATATTCCTGACCAAATTGTTGTCGCCACCACTTCTGCAGAGGGCGTAACAGGGACTACTATCATCGAAAAGCCTCGCGTCTGGTCAGATAATGCTCTCAAATATGGCTTATCAATGGCAATTCGTCTCGACACACTTTGGCCAAGAGCTATTCAAGGTTTTCTGAGAAATCCTCTTTTTGGAAGCGGCTACGCTACTTTAAATAAAACTAGCTTAACTGACTTCACTATTGCAGACAGTACTGATAATAACTTCCTCAGAACCTTAGGTGAGACTGGATTTTTAGGCTTCATCACTTTTTATGGTGCAGTCATATCTGGATTAGCTATAGCCGTTAAGGGTATTAAAAGTAAAAAAGAACTTTTAGTAGCATTAAGCGTTGGCTATTTAGCTGCAACGATTGGATTACTGTTTAATGCCCTTTATATAGATGTCTTCGCTGCTTCTAAAGTTGCTCTTACTTTCTGGGCTGTGACTGGCATATTTTTAGGATATTATGAGGTAAGTAAATGAAAAAACACTGGTTTTTAGTCTTATTTCTAACTATTCTAGCCACTCGCCTCAGACTATATCGCCTAGACACTCCTCTAGCTGATTGGCATAGTTTCAGACAAGCTGATACCGCCTCAGTCACTCGAGAATTCGTAAAACATAACTATCCGATTTGGGAGCCACACTTTCAGGATCATTCAAATATCGCTAGCGGTCTAGACAATCCAGATGGATACCGAATGGTCGAGTTTCCCTTAGTTAATTATTTGATTGCTGGGGCAATAAGACTCCAACCGCAGCTAAATTTGGTCACCACCTCTCGCTTGTTTTCAATTGGATTCTCAATTCTAGGGTTAGTGAGTCTATATGGGTTTGTCTATTTATTATCTAAGCGTCGTGCATTAGCTTTTCTCTCGGGACTAATTTTTGCAGCCCTGCCCTATAGCGTCTTCTACTCACGAGTAATTCTGCCAGAACCAGCCATGCTTGGTACTCAATTAGCTAGTTTGTGGTTGTTTTTACTTTGGCTACAGCAACCTAGTAAAAATAAGTCTAAAAGCTATTTAATTTATTTACTGAGTCTATTGTCTTTTGCAGTTAGTCTATTGCTTAAACCAACTGCCATTTTCATAGTGCCAGTATTTATAGTTTTGGGAATTACTCATCTAGGAATCAGGGCCTTTTTCTCACCCTGGCTAATTAGCTACGCCATCATCGGAATTGCCCCATTGGTGGGGTGGAGAAACTGGATTAAAGAATTTCCTGAAGGTATTCCTGCTTCGGATTGGCTACTAAATGGAAATGGAATTCGTCTCCGACCAGCGTGGTGGAGATGGCTTTTTGCTGAAAGAATAGCTAAGCTAATACTTGGATATTGGGGCACTTCTTTGTTTTTCACTGGCTTAATTAGTAGGATTAAAACTAACTACAAACATCCATCGCTATTTGATTGGATTACTATCACCTGGGTAGGATCAATGTTTGCTTACTTGGTAGTTTTTGCTACTGGCAACGTCCAGCATGATTATTATCAGGTTCCACTCATTCCTATCATTTCTATTCTCATGGCACGAGGCATAATATGGATGACTGAATCATTCTCAACTAGAAAGTTCATTCTTTGGCCATCGCTAATCACAATCATTGGCCTAACTTTCTTCATGTCATGGTGGGAAATAAGAGGCTATTATGACATCCAACATCCAAACATTGTCACCGCTGGTCAACGAATAGACGAACTCACCACTCCAGACGCTAGAATAATTGCTCCTTATCAAGGAGACACTGCTTTCTTATTCCAAACTAATCGCACCGGCTGGCCGATTGGATTTGAAATTGAAGACAAAATAAGCAAAGGCGCCAACTACTATGTAAGTGTTAATTATGATGATGAAACCAATCAACTAATGGAAGAGTATGAAATCATAGAACAAACAGCAGATTATGTTATTATCAAACTTTCAAATATATGAAAATTTTGATGCTTACTCCTTATCTGCCATACCCACTTCTAAGTGGCGGTCAGATCAGAACTTACAATTTACTCAAAAAATTGGCAAAGGAACATGAAATTACCTTATTTCCCTTAATTAAAGAGGAGTCGGAAAGACAATACATCCCAGAGTTAGAAAAATATTGTGCTAAAGTTAAGGTTTTTAAACGTTCCCAAAAACCATTTACTCTAAAGAATATCTATAAAACTCTCATTTCTACCTATCCATTCTTAGTCGTTCGCAATCATGTTCCAGAAATCATTGGTGCTGTTAGAGAAGAGCTAGCTAATGATAATTACGACTTAATCCACGCCGAAACTTTCTACATGATGCCTCATTTACCTAAAACAAATGTCCCAATAATTTTAGTTGAGCAAACAATTGAATATCTGGGCTATGAGAGCTATGCCAAGAAAGCTCCATTCTTCATCAAACCACTACTGCAAGTAGACATTAATAAAATAAAAAAATGGGAACGTCATTTTTGGCGTAGTGCTCAGAAACTGATTGTTATGAGTCAGGCAGATAAAGATTATATTGCCAATGAGATTGGTGATGAAAATAAGATTGAGGTAGTTGCCAATGGTGTTGATTCTGAATGGTTTAATAAAAAAAGAAGAAAGCCTCCTGAAAAACCAACGGTTCTTTCAGTAGGAACTTTCAATTGGCTACCCAATATCGAAGCCGTTAAATTTCTAGTTAATCGCGTCTGGCCATTGCTAAAACAGCAGGTTAAAGATGTTCAGCTATGGATTGTGGGTAACGCTCCCACTCAAGAAATATTAAATTTCCAAAAAAAAGATTCAGGAATTAAAGTCACCGGTAATATTCCTGATATTAGAGATGCTTTTAAGAGTGCTCATGTAGTTGCAGCACCAGTTTTTAGCGGCAAAGGCACAAGATATAAAATCTTAGAGGCAATGGCCGCCGGCACCCCAGTAGTTGCCACTAGCATTGCTGTCGAGGGTTTGGGAGTAGAGGATGGCAAGCATGTTATTTTAGCTGACACGGCAGCCTTAATGTCAGATAAAATTGCTAGATTACTTGATAGTCCAGAGGAGAGAAGTCTACTCTCTAGAAGAGCAAAAAAATTTGTAACTCAACAATATGATTGGAAGTATATTAGTAGTAAACTAGATGAAGTCTATCAGGAGTTCTCATGAAAAAAACAACTAAAAAATACGATTTGACGCTGATTGTCCTCAGCTATAACACCCAGTTCTGGCTTAAAAAAACCTTGGAAACTCTAAAAGAGTTTTATTTAGATAAAAGCAAATATAATATTAAAACTATTGTTGTCGATAATGGCAGTACTGATGGCAGTATTGAGTTTGTCAAGAAAAACATGAAATGGGTTGAATTAATAGAAACTGGAGAAAATCTAGGATTTGCTGGCGGAAACAATGTGGCTCTAAAAAAAATAGAGAGTCGATATGCGATGTTATTAAATTCTGACTTAGAGTTCAGAGATGATTCAAACCTAGACATACTGATTGAACACATGGATAAACATCCGGAGGCCGGAGTAATTACTCCCAAAATAGAGTTTATTAATGGCGATATGGATCCAGCTTGTCATCGAGGCGAACCCACCCTGTGGGCTTCAATAACTTATTTTGCTAAATTAGAAAAACTATTCCCCCAATCACCACTTTTTGGACAGTATCATCAATACTACAAAGACTTAAACAGTCATCACGTGATTGATGCTTGTAGCGGAGCTACTTTCTTAATTAGAAAAGATATCATGGATGAAATTGGCTATCTGGATGAAAGATTTTTCATGTATGCCGAAGATTTAGATTGGTGCAAAAGAGTTAGAGATCATGGCTTCCAAGTTATTTATCATCCTGAAGTCAAGATAACTCACCATAAGTATAAGTCTGGAATTAAAAGCTCTTCTAAGCAAATTGCTAAAACCACGAATCGTTATTTTTATGATACGATGCTTCAGTATTACGATAAACACTATGTCGATAAATATCCCAAATTTATTCGTCAAATTATCAAATATTTTATAACAATTAAAAAGGGGGGGTTCTAATGTATTCAGACTTATCTTTCAAGGTTTCGCAATTGCAAGCCAAAAATCAAGGCGCCATGCTAACTGCAGTTGCCACATTAATGGCTTCATTATTTGTGACTGCTTTATTACCCAGCTTATTGATTCAATATGTATATGCTGGTCAACAACTTTTCCAACAACCAGCATTACTGGAATATATTCCAGTTGTTAGTTTTATCGTTGGAATAGGCTCATTCTTAGTCGCAGCTGTTGGTAATGCTTTGCGATGCAAAAGAATTAAATTCTTAAAGAATCAGATTGAGAATGAAAGCTGTTCTTGCTGCGAAGATGATGATGAAGTTTTAGCAGAGCTAGAATCTCTAGCTGAAGCACTCGTAGAAGAAAAGAAGCCAGCTAAAAAGAAACCAGTTAAAAGAAAAGCAGCTCCTAAAAAGAAGCCTGCTAAAAAATAACCTGATATGCGAATTGGAATCGATTGCCGGCTGAGTGGAATATCTCATGCCGGTATCGGTCGTTACATTGAAAACTTAATCTCTCGTCTTCCAAAAGAAGCTCCTGATATTGAGTGGGTTTATTTTTATCGCCATCAGAATCAAATTATTCCTAATCTAGATGTGAAGTATGTCCAAGCTCCGATTAGACACTATACTTTCCAAGAACAAACTCGACTCATATCTATCTATAAACAAGAAAAGTTAGATTTACTTCACGTCCCTCACTTCAACGCCCCCATTATGTATCCCGGTAAATTAGTGGTCACCATCCATGATTTACTTTGGCACGAACAGCGAGGTAGTCACGTCACTACTCTTAAATCTTGGGAGTACTGGATGAAATATGTAGGTTACAAACTAGTCGCCTCAGCCGCAGTCAAAAAAGCTAGTAAAATCTTAGTACCTACAAGCACAATTAAAAAGACTTTAAGCAACTATTATCCTAAATCTACAGATAAGACTGTGGTTACTCATGAAGGGGTGGATGAGAAACTACTAAGGTTTAAAAATGAAAAAGTTATTAAAAAAAATAAATCACTTATCTATGTCGGCTCACTCTACCCACATAAAAATGTTGACTTAGTTCTCAAAGCACTCCAAGATTTAACTGATTGGAAATTAACTATTGTTGGCTCAAGGAATATTTTTCAAGATCAAGCTAAAGCAGAAATTGAGAAATTGGGGATAGAGAAACAAGTTAAATTTACTGGCTATCTAAGTGATGGAAAATTGGCTCATAAAATAAAAGTTGCCACGGCATTGGTTCAACCATCTTTATCTGAAGGTTTTGGACTAACTGGAATTGAAGCCATGGCTTTAGGAACTCCAGTTTTAGCTTCAGACATTCCTGTCTTTAAAGAAATCTACCAAGATGCCGCCACTTATTTTGATCCTCAATCAACAACCAACTTTATCCAAGCATTATCAAAACTAAAAACTGATCAGAAAAAAATGTCCGAAGTAGTCAAACAGTACTCCTGGGATGAAATGACTAAGCAAACTATTGAAACTTATCGTAGTATTCTCTAAAAAAAATCATAAATACTAAATCATCTCTTGTTGCACCTACGGTAGGGTTCGTGTGTTTCACTAAGCCTTGTGAGGGGCCCGGTGGGCACATTACTGGCTTGATAACCCAAGTCTTCCGAGTTCAACTCTCGGCGGGTCCACACAAAAATAGTAATTGTCAAGAAAATAAAAGCCATCTATAATATTAATTAATTGGGTTATCAACCAGAAAAAAGTTTTGTGCCCACAAGACAAATTTAACCGCTTCACTTAGAGGCGGTTTTTATTTTTAATTCACTCCCTGTACAATACAATTAATGAAACCTAAAGTTGCCTTAGTTTACGACCGTGTTAATACTGCATACGGTGGAGCAGAAAAGGTTCTTTTGGCCTTACATAAGGCCTTTCCCAATGCTCCTTTGTACACTTCTGTTTATCATCCTCGAGCTAAATGGGCCAATATTTTTGAAATCAAAACTTCATTTTTACAAAAAATACCCTTTGCTAGTAAATTCCATCGCCTCCTAGTTCCATTGATGCCACTAGCTTTTGAATCTTTTGATCTTAGCGAGTACGACATTATTATTTCCATAACTAGCGCTGAAGCCAAAGGAGTTATCACTCAACCTCACCAACTTCATATCTGCTATCTGCTAACTCCAACTCGTTATCTCTATAGTCACCGAGCTCACTATGAACAAACTAACTGGCCATTTAAGATTCCTATTTTGCGTTTTTTTAGCCAAAAAATATTTGATTATCTAACCTGGTGGGACCAAGTAGCCGCTCAACGTCCAGATATAATTATTCCCATTTCAAACTTAGTCAAAGACCGAGCTAAATCTTACTATCACCTCGATTCAGCAGACCCTATTTACCCGCCATTTGATCCCGATGAGCTAACCACACCAGCTGGAGTAGAGAGCTATCTGCCCTATTACTTGCCCAAAGAATTCTACTTAGTTATCTCCAGACTAGTACCTTATAAAAGGATTGATCTCGCCATTCAAGCCAGCCAAAGGCTAAATAAAAAAATAGTCATTATCGGCACCGGACCACAGGAATCAGAACTAAAAAAAATTGCTAATCAAAATACTTATTTTTTAGGAAATGTGACCAATATTCAGCGTCAGGCTATTATTTCTCAAGCTCAAGCCATTCTCATGCCCGGAGTAGAGGATTTTGGAATTACAGCCATTGAGTCATTTCTCTCCAAAAAGCCAATTATTTTACATCAAAAATCAGGTGCAGCAGAATTAATAAAAAATGAAGCTGGAGTGATTCTTCTTCAAAAACTCTCGATTAATAACTTAGTAGCCGCTTTAGAAAAAATAGCTTCTCTCGAGTTTAAGAACAGCTCCCCGAAGAAAAAATTAGCTAAATATGCTATAAATGACTTTACGAAGCGGTTTCAAACAACCGTTTTTAAATTTTATGAACAACAGAAAGGCCGCTCATGAGCGCTCTTGATCATACTTATGCAGTTATTTTAGCCGGTGGTGGTGGAACTAGACTCTGGCCAAAATCACGCAAAAAAAGTCCTAAGCAGTTCTTAAAGTTAGTTGGAAAGCAAACCATGCTCCAAGTAACAGCGAGCCGCATGTCTAAACTCATCCCTTTAGATAAGTTCATTATCGTCACCAACAAACTCTATGAAAAAGAAGTTAGAGATCAACTTCCAGAAGTTCCTGTAGAAAACATTATTTCTGAGCCAGAAAAAAAAGATACCGCCTTAGCTATGCTAGTTGGTAGTCTATATGCTAAAAGTTTAGATCCGAAAGCGATCGTTGTTAACGCTGCCTCAGATCACGTTGTCACTAATGAAAAAGAGTTTATTCGTGTCATGAAAGCAGCAGTCGAAACTGCTGCCAGCAATGAATACTTAATTTCAGTTGGTATCACTCCAACTTTCCCATCTACTGGATTTGGCTACATTAAAATTGGTGAAGATCTAAAAAAACTTGATGGCGGTCTCTCCCTATTTAAAGTCGATAGCTTTACTGAGAAACCCAATAAAGCTACTGCCGGGGCCTTTATATCTACTGGAAAATACTTTTGGAACGCAAACATGTATGTTTGGTCTGCTAAAGCCATCTCAGAATCTTTTGATAAGCACATGCCTAAAATGCATAAGTTGAGTGAAAAATTAGCCACTCAATCTGCAAAAGAATTCCATAAAATGTTACCTAACATTTACAAACAAGCTGAGAGTATCTCAATTGACTATGCTATTTCAGAAAAAGCTAGTAACCTAGCGCTAATCCCTGGTGATTTTGGTTGGAATGATGTTGGAGACTGGGGTGTAGTTTATGACCTAGGAACTAAAGATCTGTCAGGAAATGTAGTTGTTAGTGAAAATGGAAAGACAGAAGCTCTGTCCATTAAATCTCACAACAATCTTCTCCACACCAATAACCGCTTAATAGCTGTTTTTGGAGTAGATGATCTAGTAATAGTCGATACAGATGAAATACTAATGATTGCTCCTAAGGGGAAGTCTCAGGAAGTCAAAGAGCTAGTGAATCGCCTCAAAGAAGAGAGTAAAGACGAATACCTATAACCATTATGACTTCCTTTAAACAACAGAAGCGAATTCTTGACGTCATAACAGCTCTAATTTTAATGTTATTGTTTATGCCAGTCTGGATTATTATTCCAGCTCTAATATTCATTGAATCTGGCATGCCGATTTTTTTTACTCACCGACGAGTCGGTGAAAAAGGCAAAGAATTTGATTTATTAAAATTTCGCTCCATGGTTAAAGGCGCTGATGAATTACTCCATAGTCATGACAAAAAATTATTGAAAAAATTTAAGGACAACGACTGGAAACTAGAAAATGACCCCCGAATTACTACTCTGGGTAAGGTCATTCGCTCTTTGACCATTGATGAATTTCCACAACTTTTAAATGTCCTGCGCGGTGAAATGAGCATGGTTGGTCCTAGAGCTTATGTAAAAAAAGAGCTTCGTGAACAAACTAAAAAATATCCAACTACTAAAAAATATGTTAGCCAAATTATATCTGTTAAGCCAGGTATTACTGGCCCTTGGCAAACTAGTGGCAGAAATGAAGTCTCATTTAAAGTCAGAGCTAAGCTGGATGCTGACTATGCTCAGAAAAAATCTATTTGGGAGGATATAAAAATTCTTTTCAAAACTCCGAAAGCTATGATTTCTAAGTGGTAGCTGCTATAATTTTTTTATGCCCGAAACTTCCACCGACCAGATACTAGAAACCACTCCCACTGAAGAATCTATCTTAAAAAAGATTTCATTAGACGAAGAAACTACTCAAGAAAAAAGTTTTTTCAAAAAACACAAGAAAGCTCTTGTAATTGTTGGATCAATCTTAGGATTCTTACTTATTACCATTGGTAGCTTAGGTTTTTATAGCTTTCAGGTTCTGAACACTTTAAAGGATCAAGCAGCTACTGCCAAAACTACTGCTCAAGCTGCCTACGCTAATTTTAAAAATCAAAACCTCCCCGCCACCGAGGCAGAACTGAAAACATTGATTGATCAAGAAGCTGGACTTCGACAAACTTATCAGAGACTAAGCTTTTATAAATTTATTCCCTTGGTAAGGAATTATTATCTAGATGGAGAACATGCTTTTAATGCAGGAGAGGCTGGACTTAGAGCCGGACTGAAAACTATTGAAGCTATCACCCCTTATGCAGATGTGCTCGGCTTTGCTGGAGAAGGCACTTTTACTGGCGGCACAGCTGAAGATAGACTGAAGTTAATATTAGAAACTATCGATAAAATTTCACCAATTTTAGATGATATTACTACCGAGCTAGGAACAGTCCAAGCAGAATTAGCTGAGATAGATCCCAACCGCTACCCCGAAAAAATTAAAGATCAAGAAATCCGTTCTTATATCCTTACTGCCCAAGCAACTGGCCAAACAGGAATTGACTCAATTACTCAATATAGACCTATCTTAGAGCAACTTCCTGAAATAATGGGTGCTAAAGAAAATCGAAAAAAATACCTAATTCTCTTTCAAAATGATAATGAGCTGCGACCAACAGGTGGTTTCTTAACTGCTTACTCAACTATTTTTATTGAAGATGGTAAAGTTTCACCAGAGAAATCTGATGATATCTATGAGCTAGATAAGAAATTTAACAAACGCATCCCTATCCCTGAAGAACTAGGCAGATACTTAACTACCGAAAAATACTGGCATCTACGTGATATGAACACTTCTCCAGATTTTAAGATCTCAATGGAGCAGTTCTTGGAATACTATTTAGAAATACCTGGGGAACCTGATGATATTGATGGGGTAATTGCTGTTGATACTGAGTTTTTGACTAAACTTCTCAAAGTCTTAGGACCAATTGAAGTTCCAGGATATGGAACTTTTAGTGCTGAGAATGAGCCTCGCTGTGACTGCCCACAAGTAGTTTATGCTTTATCAGAGATCATCACTCGCCCCACACCTTACCTTCGAGAAGATCGCAAAGGTATTTTAGGACCAATGATGAGAGCTATTCTGACCAAGTCATATGGAGCTCCCAAACAACAGTGGCCAGATCTATTCCAAATTGGGATTGGTAGTATGGAAGGTCGCCATCTTCAGATTTACTTCCTGGACGAAACAGCTCAAGCAGCTGCAGAAGCTATTAATGCTGCCGGAATTATGACTCCAGAAGAAAATACTGATTTTTTAGGAATTGTTAATGCGAATCTGGGAGGAGCTAAATCAAACTTATTTGTTGAGTATGAAGTTTCACAAGTAGTCTCAGCTCCTGAAAATGGTCAAATCACCAAGGAAGTAGAGATTACTTACCGCAATATTAGAAAAGCTGATAACTGCAATCTTGAGGCTGGCTTACTATGCCTAAACTCAACTCTTCGAGACTGGACCAGGCTCTACTTACCAGCTGGCAGCAAACTCATAGAGGCTCAAGGCTTTACAGAAGAAGCTAAGGAGTATGAAGAGAATGGCTTTCATGTTGTTGATGGATTCTTTATTTTAGAACCACTCGGACAAGCTAAGCTCAAGCTTAGTTACACAGTCCCTTATGCAGATACGGAAACCTATAAAGTTAAACTTTGGAAACAAGGTGGGGTTGATCCTATCTCAACCATCATGGATGTAACTGGTGGTCAAGAAGAAATTCTGGTGAATAAAGATACTCTTTATGAAACACCGTTCTAGAAGCTTCACTGCAAACGGGGTCATTCTCAAAAGAAATAAAGTAGGAGAAACAGATCGGGTTATAACTTTGTTGACTCAAGAATATGGAAAATTAGTTACTGTTGCTAAAGGGGTCCGTAAAATTTCTTCTTCAAAAAGAGCTTTTCTTGAACCAGGAAATCTAGTTAAAGCTTACTTCATTAAGACTAAATCCATGCCCTTGTTAACTCAGGCAAAATTAATTAATGATTGCGGTCAAGCCAGGACCAACTTAATAGATATTAGAAAACTAACCCAATTTCTAGAAGTTTTAGAAAAATTATTTATTGAAGATGAGATTGAAGAACAGCTTTTTGAAAATATCTTAAGACTAAGACAAGAAATTTCTGATCAAAACATCAGTAATGGCCAAATAAAAAAACAACTTGAAGATTTAATTGAAAAAATGGGCTACCCACACCCTAGAGAAACTAAATACAACTCTGTTTTAGATTATGTATCTTCACTCACTAATAGACCCATGAGAAGTTTTGAGTATCTAGTCACCCCAGACCAATGATATACTAAAAAAATGCCAACTCAGCCTACATTAGAACAAATAGTTTCCCTAGCCAAAAGACGTGGTTTTGTTTATCCCACCTCTGATATCTATGGAGGATTAGCTAATTCCTATGACTACGGTCCGATGGGAACAGAGCTGCTTAGAAACATCAGAGATTTGTGGTGGAAGTACTTCATCACCGCTCGCCCTGATATGGTAGGCCTCCAATCTCAAATTCTCCAACATCCCAGAACCTGGATTGCATCTGGTCATGTCGATGCTTTTAATGATCCTTTAGTCGAAGATCTAGTAAACCATAAACGATATCGAGCGGATCACATCATTGAAGAATGGCTAGAAAAAAAAGCTGAGAAGCTAGGTCTAGAGATGTTGATCGTTGAAGACATGGATATAAAAGAGATGGCAGCTTTTATCGTTAAACACAAAATTATAAGCCCAGACGGAAATAAGCTTTCAGAGCCCAAAGAGTTCAGCTTGTTATTTGAGACTCAGATCGGCTCTGTAGCTGGTGATAAATCTACTGTCTATATGAGAGGTGAGACTGCTCAGGGTATTTTTACTAACTTCAAAAATGTTCTGGACTCAACTAGAGTCCAGCTTCCTTTTGGAATTGGTAATCTGGGAACTAGCTTCCGCAATGAAGTCACTACTGGTCAGTTTGTTTTCCGCACTCTTGAGTTCGAGCAAGCAGAGATAGAGTATTTCTTTGACCCAGAAAAAGAAGACTGGCAGGACTTAATGACTACCTGGAAAGAACAAATGTGGGCTTTTGCGACCCAAGAGCTAGGAGTAAGTGAAGAAAACTTGAGATGGCGACAGCACACTGATAAAGAACGCTCTTTCTACAGTCTTGATACTTGGGATTTAGATTATAAATACCCATTTGGCCATAAAGAACTCTGGGGCATAGCTTATCGAACTGACTATGATCTCAAGCAACATCAGAAATTCTCTGGTAAAAGTATGGAGTACACTGACCCACATACCAATAAGAAGTTTATCCCGCATGTAATAGAGCCAGCTGGCGGAGTATCTCGCTTTTTCCTGATGACTTTATGTGATGCTTACTGGGAAGATAAAGAAAACAACCGCACGGTGCTCAAACTTCAGCCTAGCTTAGCTCCATATAAAGCGGCTATTTTCCCATTAGCTAAAAATAAACCAGAGCTAGTAGCTCAAGCTAAAGAAATATTTGAGGAATTAAGCCAAAAATACCATGTGGCTTGGGATGAGCGCAGTAGCATTGGTAAGCGTTATCTTTATCAGGACGAGATTGGTACTCCTTACTGTATTACAGTTGATTATGACACCTTAGAAGACGGCACCGTCACCATTAGAGACCGTGACACTACTGATCAGACTCGAGTTAAGATCGAAGAACTTGCGCAGTACCTAGAGCAGAGAATATAATAAAGATTAGTAAAAACTAATTCTAATTTTTCATGAAAAAAAAGCTTCCTCTTATTTTAGTAGCCTTACTAGTCATTGGTGGAGGCATCTTTGCTTTCACTAAATCAAAATCTAAACCTACTGCTACTGATGAACCTAGTAAGAAGAAACGCATTGAAGAACCAACTAATATTATTGCTGTCGCTGACAGACCTTATATGCGGATATTGCCACATAGTGATGGCCATAACCTGAATCTAGAAGTAGTAGAGGTTAAAAAAGATGCCGATAGTGTTGAGTACGAGCTTGAGTACCAAGCTGGATCACTCTTACAAGGTGCTTTTGGCCAATTAAGCATTGATTCTCTTCCAGCTACTAAAAAGATCTTACTGGGAAGCTGTAGTGCTGGTGGAGCCTGCACCTATCATGATGATGTCCAAGGGGGCACACTCCTGACTCGTTTCAATAGTAAAGAGTCATACGCCCTTAAATCTCGCTGGAAATATATTATTAATTCTAAAGGTGAAATGGCTTTTAGCTCTCAAGATGCTAAGTTCCAGATTGAATCAAAGTCTTTAGCTAAACAGTCTTACCTGGTTATCTTCAACACTGCTGGCTATCCAGAAGGTCTAGAATCTGAGCCTGTCTCTGATCTTTACTCACTGACTAGCTCCAGCAAGCTGAGTGGCTCTGGAGAGCTAACTATCAGAGCTGAAGAAGAGGGTGAGCTGATGATCATGGGTTACGATGGCTCAGAGTGGCAAGAATTTAAAACTACTACTGAAGGTAAAATGGCCACTGCTACTGTGGATCTAATGGAACTGTACGTGGTGGTGAAGTAGAAAAACTAATGAGTGGACCTATCATTCCGGTAGTCTTCTAGGCTAGCGAACTCACAAACACCTCCTAGGTCTTCAATTAATTCTTTTACTTCTTGAAAATCTTCTTCTGAGATTTCCTTATTATGCAAAGCCTTGTTTAGCTCAATAGTCATATATATTTTATATAATTCTACAGACTCCTCAGATTTAATACCTAAAGAAAGATGTTTTTCAACTAAATTTAGCATTGTTTTCTC
>JABGTR010000016.1 GCA_018646985.1 Minisyncoccota bacterium | reverse complement strand
TAACTTTTCACCACATTTCTGACACCATTTTTTTTCATAAATATACCCATTTAGCACTCTTAAAGTGCTAATTATTACACATTTACCCCAAACATCAATGAAAACTAACTAAAAAACCAACGCAAATTTTCCCTTAACCCTTAGAATTCAATCATTTTTGATAAATCTCCATCAAAGTTGACGAGGTCAATTCAAGAGTAAAAACCTTAAGGTATGTTAAAGGCTTTACTAGTCTCCTCACTTGGCAAATGCTATGATAATTAGATGAATGATCCTGCCCAACTAATGAGCCGGCTGCGTTCCTCGTTTTCAACTCAGCCTAAGCCAAGTTTAAAACCTGTGGCGTCAGTAAACACTACTCAAGGTCAGTTAGACGTTTTAGATAAAGTCTTAACTGAAGTTGAACAAACTAGCATTGAAGCAATTGCTCAGGCAGTGCCTCAAGTGACTCTTGATGTCACTGATACTTTAAATCCAGCTCAACCAACTACAGCTTCTTTAAAAGAATCAATTGCCAGTGTTGCTCCAGATATTAGTCCGATTGAAAGTGGAGCTGGCCTGCAGCAAGTCGAGTATGAGACCTCTGGAGAGTTGCCGGTGGAAGTAGAGAGTTATTTACAAAAAGTGGAAAAACATCAGGATCAAAAATTGAGTGAGGTAGTGATAGCAGATGGAACAGCCACTCCTTCAGTATCTCATCCACCAGTTAAAAAACCAGTCATTGTTTTGCCAATCACTATTGAGGAAGAAAAAGCTGGTCAAAAAAAATCACTCCACTTGAGTATTAGATGGCTAGTTGAGTGGAGTAAAAAAATTATGAAAATGTTTGCGGGTGAAGTTATTTATAAGGAAGCTGAGTAGAAATGATGGACTTAAATCTTTTATTACAACAAATGCTCGAGTGGATTGTCAGAGGTACTTTAATTCTACTTCTGTTGGCTCTTCTAGCGGTCTTTGGCTATATGTTCTTTCAATGGTTAAAGCATCGTCGCCGAGAGAATTATGCCTTAAATTTTGTGACTTTATTAGTTCGATTGCCTAGAGATAATGAAATTAAGATTGATGCTGCAGAGCAAATGTTTACTGGTCTTTATTCACTTAAGAAATCTGGTCCACTGCAGTTCATGAGGCCAGAAGATATTTTTTCTTTTGAAATTGTGGCTTTACAAGAAAAGATATCCTTTCATATTAACTGCCCACGGAATATTAGGGATTTAGTTGAAAAGCAAGTTCATGGAGCTTATCCACAAGCAGATATTAAAGAGATAGATGAAGCCAATATTTTTAATGAAAAGGGCAAAGTAGCTTTTGAAGCATTAAAATTAGATAAACCTAGTTATTTTCCACTTCGTACTTACAAAGATTTGCCCACTGATGGTTTGTCATTGATTACTTCAGCAATGTCTAAAATGGCTTTTGGTGAGGGAGCAATTTTACAGATAGTGTTGGAGCCAGCTTCTAAAAAATGGCAAAAAAAAGGTAAATCATATATTAGTAACGAGAAAAAACGCGAAGCAGATCCAGATAAGGCTACTTATGGTCATGACCCCAAAGAGATGGAAGCAGTCTCTACTAAAGCAGAAAAGCCTGGTTTTAGAGTGGCAATTAGGATTGTAGTCTCAGCTAATAATGAAGCAACTGCTGAGTCACATTTGAACAATATTAAGGGTGTGTTTTCTCAATTTAGATCTGGATATAATAACTTTACTAAAGTTAGGTTTTTCCCCAAGCATTTGTTTATGATCGATTTTTTATATCGATACATGCCGCTATTTAAGCGCACTACGCCAGTTTTAAATACAGAAGAGTTAGCTACTATTTTTCATTTCCCTAATAAAACTGTTGAAACACATCACATTGAGCAACTCAATGCCAAGACTGCGCCAGCTCCTAATGAGATTCCCAGTCATGGCATCTATCTAGGTAAATCTTTTTATCGTGGTGAAGAGCGTGGGGTTCATATGGGCCTTGATGATCGCCGCCGCCATTCTTATATTGTTGGTAAAACTGGTACTGGTAAGTCAGAGTATTTAAAAGAATTAATTCTGCAGGATATAGAGGCTGGTCATGGGGTCTGTGCTATCGATCCTCATGGAGATTTTGTGGAGGATATTTTGGAGCTGATGCCGCCAGAAAGGGCAGAAGATGTGATTTACTTTAATCCTTCTGATCTAGAGCGGCCAATGGGGATGAACATTATGGAGGCAGAAACTGAAGATCAGATGCATTTTGTGGCTGGAAGCGTCATTAACTTGATGTACAAGCTTTACGATCCACATCGAACTGGTATTATTGGGCCTCGGTTTGAGCATGCAATTAGAAATGCGATGCTGACTATTATGTCTCGCCCCGGAGCTACTTTTGTGGAGTTGGTAAGGGTGATGACAGATGCTAAGCTAGTTGAGGAGTATTTGCCTTACGTGAAAGATCCAATGGTCAAGCGTTACTGGACTGACCAGATGGCGCAGACTTCAGACTTTCATAAGTCAGAGGTACTTGATTACATTGTGTCTAAATTTGGCCGATTTGTGACCAATAAAACCATGCGTAATATCATTGGGCAGCCTAAGAGCGCTTTTGATTTTAGAGAAGCAATGGATAGTAAAAAGATTATTTTATGTAATCTGTCTAAGGGAATTCTGGGTGAAGAAGACGCTAAGTTTTTAGGATTAATTTTAGTGCCTAAGGTGTTGACCGCTGCCATGAGTCGTCAGAATACAGCGATGGAGAATAGACCAGATTTTTTCCTATATGTTGATGAGTTTCAGAACTTTGCCACTGAAGATTTTGCGGTGATTCTATCTGAAGCTCGTAAATATCGGCTGAATCT
Organism: Minisyncoccota bacterium; assembly: GCA_018646985.1. GTDB lineage: Bacteria > Patescibacteriota > Microgenomatia > UBA1400 > PJMF01 > JABBGTR01. The sequence continues at coordinate 13,931 of JABGTR010000016.1, read as the reverse complement.
AATTGTAGCTAATCAGTATATTAGTCAGATTGATGAGGAAGTGAAGAATGCTGTTTTTGGTAATGTGGGTACGATGGTTAGTTTTAGAATCGGAGTCACAGACGCTAATTTCCTCCAACATGAGTTTGTGCCAGTCTTTAATGAAACTGATCTATCCAACATTGAGAAGTATCACGTTTATATAAAAACCATTGTTAATAATGAGCCAGTTCCACCATTTAGTATGTCACTTGAGAAGGATATGGATGCACAGAATGCTCTCCGAAACCCTAAACTAGCAGAGATGATTAGACAATTATCTAGGCTTAAGTATGGAGTTGATAAAGCTCAGATAGAGGCAGAGATCAAAGTCCGGGCGAATTTGTAAATTCAAGAATTAAGGATGTTGAGTGTCATAATCTTTGATGACCTGTTGGCAATATAAATATCGTCCGTAATCTAAAGTTTCTTCATAAATTGGTTTGTCTACTTCACCTTCATCATTAGAAGAATTGCTTTCATTTGAACTACTACTCTCACTAGAGTTGTTGTTATCTGAGTCATTTGTGACGGAGTCAGTGGGCTTGATGTAAGACTCTAAAATCTTGCTAATATGCTCACTCACTTCTTGGCCACGAGTAGTTAGTTCTTGAGTTTGCTCACTGACGGTATCAGTAACACCCTTAACTGAGCCTTGGATTTGCTCTCTCTTGTCTTCTATGTCAGTTACAACTTTTGAGTTTTTGGCAATTTCTTTTTGCTTAGCAAAGAAAATTCCACCACCAACTATCGAGGCTAAAAATAAAATTCTAATGAGGATTTTAGTCATACTTATTTTGCTCTGAAATTAATAAACTTGGTTGTGGCTTCCAATGTCATATAGTTGAATTATATTGTTATTAATTTTTTTGTATATAACTCGAATATCACCTGTTATAGAAAAAGACCAATAAGATTGCCTTGACCCTTTTAGAGAATGATTCCTGAGTAAAGGGTTGCTTTGGTCAAGTATTAACTCATTTAGTCTTTTCTCAAATTGATTGACTAGCTTTGGATTATTAGCAATTCTTTTTTTAAAGTGTTTCCTGAAGGTTTTATGGTACTTAATCGTCATTCTTGAGTTGACTCATCAACTCTGAGACAGAGGAGGCTTCTTCTATTTTTTCACCTTGTTTAAAGTCATTATCCATTTGTTGGTAACGAAGCTTACTTTTGTTAGAAAGATTGTGAGGTTTCTGAATACTTAATACTAATTCTTTTTTAAGAAGTTGGTTAAGGACAACCCGCATTAGTTCTTGTAAAGAAGAAAATCCCATCTCACTAGCTAAGCTATTGGCCTTTAGCCTGACACTTCTATTCATTGGTATTTGCAGAACTGTTCTCATAATGCATACAATTATAATACTATTGTATGCATTGTCAAGCTATATCTTATTCGTACCTGAGAGCTTCAATTGGAGAGAGTTTAGAGGCTCTACTAGCTGGAGCAGCTCCAAAGACAAGGCCAACAATAGTTGAGACACCAAAAGCTAAGATGACGGCGCCCGTAGTTACTTGAGCAGGGAACCACTGTTGAATAAATAGTGATCCAACATAGGCAATTCCAACTCCAATCATGCCACCTACTAAGGATAGTAGTGCTGCTTCAAATAAAAATTGGATCAGGATCACATTAGGTGTGGCTCCAAGCGCTTTACGTAGCCCAATTTCGCGAGTTCTCTCAGAAACTGATACTAGCATAATATTCATAATCCCGATTCCACCCACAACCAAAGAGATGGCTGAAATAGCTCCTAGGCCGGCAGTAAGTATTCCCAAGATATTGTTGATGGTGTCAAGAAGTTGAGTTTGATCAAAGACTGTAAAATCACCTTCTTTTAAGTTTTCGCCATACATAGTACTTTCAATTCGTTCAATGGCTTCTTCAATCTGGTTTTCATCTTTAATCTTAAGGATAAAACTATCAATTATTTCGGTATTAAATTCATCAAAGAGGGTGTTGATTGGCATATAGACATAATTGTCAAAACTCGGTCCTCCAAAACCACCCTTAGTCTTTAAAACTCCAGCTACTCGATAGCTCTGGCCCTCAATTTTAATCTGTTTACTGACTGGATCGATTTGACCAAAAAGCTCTTCAGCAATTTTGGAGCCTAGCATCACAATTCGACGACTGCGCTCATTGTCATTATCACTAAACCAATTTCCTTTAGTGGCATCAAAATTATTTACCTTTTCATAATTAGGAGTTACTCCCAGAAGAGTAGTTTTGCGACTTTCTTCTTTATATTTGACGCTGCCTGCTCCCAAAGCAGTGACGGCTCCATCACTAATAATATCTCGGTTCTTTCGTAATATTACATCAAGATGACGTGGTTTAATTTTTCCTTGAGCGCTTTCAATAAAAGTTGTGGCTTGATCGCCAAAGCCACCTCCGCCACCAAATGGATCTCCAGGAACAACAAAGAGAGTGTTGGTTCCTAGATCAGCAAATTGTTGTTGTACATAGAGCTGGAGGCCAGTGCCGATACTAGTCAGGAGAACTACTGAGCCTACGCCAATAATAACCCCAAGCATAGTCAGAAAAGAGCGCGCTTTATTAATCCACAGAGCTTTAACAGCAGTTAAAAAGATATTCTTAAGCTCCATTTTTACAGGTTGAGACATAGTTAAATCCTTTTATCGCTCACAATCTGTCCATCATTGATATGAATTAATCTCTTGGCAATACTAGCCACATCTTCTTCATGAGTAACCATAATGATGGTTTTACCTTGCTTATGGAGCTTAGAGAAGAGTTCTTTAATTTCCTGGCCACTCTGTGAATCTAAGTTGCCAGTTGGCTCATCAGCAAAAATAATGGCGGGATCATTTACTAGGGCTCGAGCAATAGCGACTCGTTGTTGTTGGCCACCAGAAAGTTGATTGGGCGCATTACTGAGTCGATCTCCTAGTCCCACTAGATTGAGCATTCTAGTGGCTTTTGTTTTTTTTGATTCATCGCTTTCTCCGGCATAGACCAAAGGCAGAGCAACATTGTCTAGAGCAGATGTTTTAGCTAATAAATTAAATTGTTGAAAAACAAAGCCAATTTCTTGATTTCGTAATCTAGCACGTTCTTTTTCATCGTGATGAGTGACATCTTTGCCCTTAAGCTTAATGATCCCACTTGAAGGCTCAGCCAAAATGCTAGCAATTTGCAAAAAAGTAGATTTACCAGATCCAGAAGGGCCCATGACTGCCACAAACTCACCCGGCTCGATCTTAAAAGAAAGCTTGTTTAGCGCCTTAATGGTGATCTCTCCAATTTGGTAATGTTTAGAAACTTCTTTGAGTTCAAGAATTGACATAAAGAACGATTTTAATTTTCTGGAATTAAGACTTGGTCTGTTTCATCCAATCCTGATAGAACCTCCACATAATCTTCTGTTTCTAAGTCAATTTGAATTTCACGTTCAATATACCCTTCTTCTGCATCATCTGATTTGATGTCTACGAATACCTGGCCATCTCGCTCCCGGGTGGATTCAAAAGGAATAGTGAGAATATTGTCTTTTGTCTCTAACTCAATGCTGACATCGCCATTCATTCCCAGTCGATATTTATTAATTAAACTTTGACCAGTGGCGATTGTAGAATCATTCTCACCCAATACTGAGACTGGAAGCTCAACTATAAAAATAGTACCGGTGGAAGAGGCAATGCTTTTATAAGCCACATAGTTGACTTGAGTTTGCATGTCCTCATCAGGATAAGAATCTAGAGAAATTTTAGCACTTTGACCAGGCTCAACTAATGAAATATCAGCTTCATCTACTAATGCTTTAAAAACCAAAGTTTCTGGGTTAACTAGCTCAAAAGCATCTGTTGCTAGTAAATTAACTCCAGTCACACTGGTGGGTGAGCCAACTAAAATACCAGCGAACGGGGCTGAAAGGACTGTATTGGTGATGGCAATATTATTTATTTCAACATCAAGAACTTCATTATTGAGATCCCATTGTTCTTTATCGATGACCTTGCGAGTATCTAGAGTTTCAGTACTATAATCAGTGACATCTTGAGTAGATTCCCAATCCCAACGTTCTTTCATGTATAGATTAAGGTTTTGTTGGAGTTGTTTTTGAAGAGTTCTTTTATCAATAGTAGCAATAGTTTGCCATTTTTTAACCCAGTCGCCTTCTTTAGCTCCTAGATAGACCACTTTTCCACCAGCCGCAAACCTCAGATTAGCTTTTTCCTTAGCATCAACCACTCCAGATACTTCTAAAACCTTAGTTAAATTTTGGTATCGAGGACTCTCAAAAGTTAATTGGGGTTTATCGGCTTGTATCTTTTTATATCGCAATCCACCGATTGTAAGTGCAATAGCAAAACCAATCGATATTTTTTTCCAGTTTTTTTTGAAGAATTCTAATGAAGAATTAGTAATTTTATTGAGTTTTTTTTTCATAATTAATCTATCTATATTTTACACCAAAAAAATGTGAGCCGGGAGGGATTCGAACCCCCGACCAGTAAGGTATAAGCTTACCGCTCTACCACTGAGCTACCGGCTCCAATCAATTGTTTTGATGAGGGAAATTATAACAGGCTTACAAGAGTAACAGTAGGACTGCACCGATACCCATCACTCCTATACCAGCTTTGAACCAGTCCAAGATTGCATTGGAGCCACTTTGTGGCAATTCTACTGGTAAAGCAGGTTGTCCTTTAGTGGGTTGGTAAGTAGTGGTAGTTTGGGCAATAGAACAAGTACTACTGGTTGGATTTACCGCTAACCTACAGGCGTCGTTATAGCAAATGTGCTCAGTGTTATCACAGTCAGCATTAGTCACACAGGCATCATTGCAGCCAATTACTGGTGGTTCATAGCTTGGAGGTTGGCAATTCTCAGCACTAGGATTGCTGTCTAGGCGGCAGTTGTTTTGGTAGCAGATGTAGTCACTACTAGCAGTTTCACATTGTTCATTGTTTTCACACTCACTATTACAAGCATATTCATCTTCCTGAGGTTCACAAATCTCACTTTCAGGATAGCTATCTAGGCGGCATTTATCATCGTATGTCGAGCTACAGATGTAGTCAGCATTGGCGGACTCACACTGTTCATTGTTTTCACAGTCACTGTTACAGTCATAAGTAGTTGGTGAAGGGCTGGGAGAGACACTCGGGGTTGGAGAAGGTGTTGGACTTGGAGAAGGGCTCACACTAGGTGTTGGGCTTGGCGTGGGACTAACACTTGGGCTAGGAGAGGGTGAAACTGAAGGACTGACACTAGGACTTGGTGATGGCTCAATTATGCTGAAAGCTAAAGAACAGCTGCCGCTATCTGGAGTCTCAATTACTTCAGCTGCTGCTGGCTGAGACTTTGGAGCGGTTGGTACAGCGACTTGATCTGGATTCATTCTTTGCTGCAATGAAATTAGTACACCTGCCATGGAGAAGACGAAAAAGAGGGAGATACTAACTACAGCCACTACTGATTTTGCATCTAGACCGAAAATTTTCTTAGATTTCTTAATAGAGTTAGTGTTGTTAATTTTTTCTTTAACATTATTATCAGCAACTTTTTCATTTACTGATGACGGCATGAAGGATGCTTTGGGTTTCTCAACTGGTCTTTCAACCTTAGTTTCTTGCTTGATCTCTTCGGATGGAGCACTACCTTGACTATTTTTTTGGTTGCTTTTACCACCAAAGACATCCATGTATTTTTTTCTATTTGAGGCTGGTGTGTTATTGCTAGCGTTTATCATATATTTTTATTGTAAATCTGGTAGTGGCTCCCATGCGTGACAAGTTGTACCTGCAGTGCCAGTACAGATTTGACACTGAGCTGTGTGTGGTCCAGCTTGATCAATGATATATGCAGCTGAGATCTGACCAGTCGCATCTAGGTCATGGGTGATTCCATCTGGACTCATGATTCGGAAAACATAGTGATCAGCGCCAGTAACTGCTCCACAAGTAAATGTTGTTTGGTCTCCTAGTTCTGCCTCTGGATTGTCCATAGTGATATCTAGGCATTGTGGGCCTGGTGATGGTGAAGGGCTAGGAGATGGGCTTGGTGAAGGAGAAGGATCTGGATCATCATTTGGAGGTGCAACATCACAACCTTGACCATTAACGCCACTTCCTTGATGTAAACAGCTAGTAAAATGCCAGACATTGCAGTCTATTTGATCGTTTGCTGTGTCACCACAACCAGTGCCAGTTGGTACCCAAGTTAAACCAGCATTGTTTAATGTTATTAATGCATTGCTGTCTATGTAAAAATAACCATTAATCCAAGTGCCATTAAGCCTCATTCCATCATATGTAATAAAAGTGCTTCCTTCACTGCAGTTAGCTTGGTTGTAGCCAGTCCCACCGCATTTTATTCTGGGAGTGATGATTCTTTGTCTAGTGTCATTTCCGTCACTTGGATTAGAGAAGGATGAGTTTAATGCCTCTATAAAACTTGGATCATCATAGTGCTCAACAGCAAACTTAACCCACCCTGCTTCAGTCCCACCAATCATATATATCTTGCCGTTATCTCCGTAGTATGCTCCTGCGATTGTTTCTCCATTAGCTATAGCTGAAGTCCAGGCTGCAGTTCCTGGTATTAGCCATTCTCCAGTATCATAGTTATATCCAGTTGTTCCGACTGTATAGTCAGTTTCACTAGCTTGCTGACGGATATCCTGACTCTGTTGGGTGAGCCAATAGGTGGCAGTTAAGCCCGCCATTAGCATTACCAGTAATACCGCTCCTAAAATATATTTAGATTTGCTTGAACTCTTTTTAGTAGTGGGTATTTTATTTTCTATCATTAATCGTAAATATAAGCGCCTTTTAGTGCCTACACTAATGATACTCATAATACATGCCTTGCGTCAAAGAGAAAAAGAAAAGTAAATTAAAGCAGGAGTAGTAGTGCTGTACCAATTCCAAGTACTCCAAGTCCAGCTTTAAACCAGTTGATAACATCTTCAGATCCTGAGGCAGGTAGTTCTGTAGGTAGGTCAGGTTGGGTGGTAGTACTGGTAGTAGCAGCACATTGATCACTAGTAGGATTACTATCTAAACGGCACTTACTTTGATAACAGACATAGTTAGAGTTAGTAGTTTGGCATTGGGAGTTGGAGCTACAGGTTGAATTACAATAGTAGGTGGTCACTGGGCTAGGACTTGGTGAAGGACTCACGCTAGGTGACGCACTTGGACTTGGTGAAGGAGACGGGCTAGGACTTGGTGAAGGACTCACACTAGGTGACGCACTTGGACTAGGAGTTGGAGTAGGTGACGGGCTAGGACTTGGGCTTGGCGTAGGAGTCGGAGTAGGTGTTGGCGAGGGACTAGGACTTGGTGATGGGGCACAGAGAGCCATATTAGTTGTCCAACTATTCCCATTACAACAAAATTCAGTGAAAGCTGGACCACAAGTTTCTACTCTACCTATGAATGCAGAGCTACAGCCACTATCGTTGGAGCTACCATCTGATTCCGGAGGGTGACAGCTACGCAAGATTCCATCTGTTCCAGGGCATTGCTCAGTACAAGTATTAGCTTGTTGTCTAATATCTTGATTTTGTTGTCCTAATAAGTACGTAGCAGCTAAGCCAATTATGAGTATGGCTATCAATACAGCCCCAATAATATATGTTTTTTTCTTATTTGGTTGAGAATTACTATTGTTAAGTCCAGTTGTGGCTGATTCTTGAATTGATGGATTGGTTACCTGAGGTTGATTATTGATCATTATTTTAAAGTAATAGTAATAATACAGTACCTATTCCCAATACTCCAAGTCCAGCTTTAAACCAGTTGATGACATCTTCAGATCCTGAGGCAGGTAGCTCTGTAGGCAAATCAGGTTGGGTTGCAGTACTGGTAGTAGCAGCACACTGATCACTAGTAGGATTACTATCTAAACGGCACTTACTTTGATAACAAACATAACTGGAGTTAGTAGTTTGGCATTGAGAGTTGTTGCTGCAGGATGAGTTACAAGAGTAGGTAATCACTGGGCTTGAAGATGGTGAAGAGTCTGGAGATGATGATGGACTCGCACTCGGAGAAGGACTTGGTGAAGGACTCACACTAGGTGATGCACTTGGACTTGCACTAGGTGATGCACTTGGACTTGCACTAGGTGATGCACTTGGACTAGGTGAGGGAGATGGGCTTGGTGAGGGAGATGGGCTTGGTGAGGGAGATGGTGAAGGGTCTGGAGATGGAGATGGGTCGGGAGAAGGATTACAACTTCCACAATCTTGACTACAGCTAGAGCAAGTTTCGCCATTATTGCATGTACCATCACCACAACTATCTCCACCAATGGGACAACAACCACCATCTCGGTTGCATTGATAATATCCAGAGCCACAATAAGGATCCGCACCACCACTAGCCTGCTGCCTAATGTCTTGATTTTGTTGAGTGAGCCAATAACCAGCCCCACCACCTAATACTAATAGTAGGAGGAGGATTCCGCCGATAACATAATTCCATTTCATTTTTTTCTTTGAAAGGTCTTTTCGCCCCATCTTTTTAGACGGAGACTCGGTGGGAATCTGGTCAACTTTTTTTGGAACAGAACTAGGCATCGGCTGACTGGGATTTATGGGAGCAATATTGGACATAAAAATCTCTTATTCTATTAAGAATAGTCTTATCAGGTGGTCACCGTCAAGGGCTTAAGAGCGGGCAAATCTTGTCCTGCTAAAAATAATAGCCCAGCTCCGCCAGCAGTTGAAACATAAGTATATTTTTCAGCTAATCCCAAGTCAGCAATTGTTTTAATTGTGTCTCCACCACCAATAACAGTAGTTGTTTTATTAGTAGTTGCTGCTGCTAGTGATTTAGCAATGCCAGTAGTGCCTTTTTTAAATGGTTCTTTTTCAAAGTATCCCATGGGGCCATTCCAGAAAACTGATTTTGCTTGAGTAATTAATTCTTGATAGAGGCGAGTAGTTTTTGGACCAATATCTAGATACATTAAATCTTTGTTATCTATTTGATCTGTCTCGCCATTAGTTAAGTCAATTATTTGAGTCTTAGTGGACTCAGGTGAGGCAGCAGCTACTACATCTAGTGGGTAAATAATTTTAGGCAATGGCACATAGCCATCTTTGAGAATCTTATAGTTTTTTGTTTCTTCAATTAATTTATCTGCAAGTTTGACGTAATCAACTCCTTCTTTTTTTAAATCAGCTGGTGCGTCTTGAAGATATGACTTGTAGATCTCTATATCTTCTGCCTTTAAGAAATTATTAGCGACGCCACCACCGACCAAGACTGCATCGGCTACTTTTAATAGCTTTTCGAGGACAGCGATTTTGTCAGAGATTTTGGCTCCACCCACCACGGCAAAGAATGGTCTCTGTGGATTAGTCATTAGTTTTAGGAGTGTTTTGACTTCTATCTGTAGATGAAAACCAGCAAAGCTAGGTAAGTATTTGGTGACTCCCACCATTGAGGCATGATTTCGATGAGAATTAGAAAAAGCATCATTGATATAGACATCAGCTAAGGCGGCCATTTTTTTTGCAAATCTCAAATCATTCTTTTTTTCTTCAGCATAAAATCGAGTGTTTTCTAAAAGCAGTACTTCTCCGGACTTCATTTTATCTACTATTATTTTGGCTGATTCACCAATGCAATCATCAACCCATAGAGTTGGGATTTGAAGCTCTTGAGTCATGTAGTCAGCAATTGGCTTTGAACTAAATTTTTGATCAGGTTTTCCACCTGGCCGACCAACATGAGTCATTAAGATTATTTTGGCTTGATTCTTTTTGAGGAAATTGATTGTTTCTAACGATGCTTTTAATCGGCGATCTCCTGCGACTTGGTATTTTCCATCTATTAATTTAAGAGGGACATTATAGTCAACTCTGACTAAGACAGTCTTATTTCTAACATCACTCACTTTGGGAAGACGAAGTTTCATAGTAACCTCTGGAAACTAGATACTAATATGGTATACTGTACCCTATTCCAATCGAAAGGGGAACACATGTACTATGAGCACCAAGGACGATAAACCCAAAAAAACCAAGGCAGCAGCGAAGACTCCCAAATCTAAGAAACCACAATCAATGGCAGAACTACTTAAGCAAGTAGATCAAGCTATTGTTGTACCTCATAAAGATGAGCGGATTACCGGCACCATTGTTGAAAAGCAGAAAAATGCTTTAATCATTGATATTAATGCCAAGACTTTAGCTTCAGTCGGTAGTCGTGAGTTTGAGATAGCCCAAGACTATATTGATGAGCTTAAAGAAGGTCAAAAAATAGAAGTGACGGTTGTTTCTGAAGATAGTTCTCGAGGTGGATACATCCCAGTTTCTCTTAGACAGGCAGCAGTTGACGCAAAATGGGAAATTTTTGAAGAGTCACTGGAAGGTGATAGCGAGCTCACAGCTCGAGGGATTGAGACCAACAAAGGCGGTATGATTGTTGAAGTCAGTGGTGTGAGAGGTTTTGTGCCTTCTAGTCAGTTTGGTAAAGATTTCATGGGCAGAATTAATGATTTACTTAATAAAGATTTTCAAGTTAAAGCTATTGAAGTTGATCGTGAAAAAAATCGTCTTATTTTCTCAGAGAGGCATGTTTCTGAAGCCGATGAGTTGGCACTTCGAGATTCAGCTCTGACCGCAGTGGAATCAGGTGCTGTTTACGAAGGAATAGTTTCTGGAGTGATGCATTTTGGTCTATTTGTGACTGTGGAAATCCCAGTCGGTAGCAAAAAAGATAGTATTGGGCACATTGAGGGCTTAGTCCATATTTCTGAAATTTCATGGGAGAAAGTTGATCATCCTAAGAATTATCACCACGTTGGCGATAGGCTTAAAGTTAAAGTTCTAGGTGTTGATGAAAAAACTAACAAACTTAATTTGTCAGTCAAACAACTCTCAGATGATCCTTGGAAAGAAATCGATAAGGGCTATCCAGTGGGTACGACCTTAACTGGAACAGTCACTAGAGTTGAACCATTTGGAGTCTTTGTGAATGTTGAGGATGGAGTCGATGGTTTGATTCATGCTAGTAAACTTAGCCCAGATGTTGTTTATGAAAAAGGCATCGAGGTAACGATCACTGTTGAAAGTGTTGATCCAGAACGACGCCGCATGAGCTTAAGCCCAATCTTGACTGAAGTCCCAGTTGGATATAAGTAGAGAAATATTTAGTTTAGTTTTTTCATGAATGACTATGAGTAATCAAGAGTCAGGAATGAAAATAAACTTAAACTAATAAAAAATATTAAGGTATACTACAAGCATATGGCCAAACAACGCATGATCGTCACTGACGACCAACTTTTAATAGACATGAACTTACTGTTCAACGCTATCCGCGAAGCTGACGGTGATTGGGAAAAAGTGGAGCAAGATATGGAAGCATATCTCCAAGCAGTTCAAAGCATGACTCAAAAAGAATAATTATTCCTTCTTATCTGGAAAAAATACCTATTCAGTGCTATAATACATCTATATGGCATACGTAATTACTTGTGGAGATGAAGGTGTACAAATCAATGAAGGGACTCGTTTAGGAATCTTAGGAGCTGGTTTTAAAATGACCGGTTTTCCTCAAGTAGCTAAAGCCCTCAAAAAATTATTGGGTAAAGATATCATGGTTGTCGCAAGTGCTGAGAACGAATGGGTTAAAAACCATTTGGAGCTGAGTGATTGGGAGCAGACTGATGCGAGTATGCAGCAGCAAATTGAGGCTTTAGCTGATGAAAATGAGCTCGCTTATGCTGGTTTTACTCCGTTTGCAGATCCCAAACAACTTAAGCATGGCATTAAAGGTCATATGGTTAGACCTAAAGGAATTCATATTGCCAACAACATCTGTTTTACTCTCGCCGGTGGTGAGCAAACTTATCACTTAGGTCATTATGTGATCTCTGCTGAATGGGTCAGCTCAGTTGATAAAAAATTAGCCAAAGAATTTATTACTACTCAAGTCGAGTTTTATAAGAAACAAGCTAAGATGGATTTAGATTTTGTTTTTGAAACTGATGGTGAATTGGGTAAAGACATGGCTGAGAAAAACCAAAAAGTTTTAGAAAGCTTTGGTTTTATGGCTAGTTAATTTTTTTAGTTTCCTTTGTTATACTTTGAGTCTATGCCTGACATTTCTTGCAATGCAATTATTGTTTCCTGTATTGATTTTCGGATCCAAGAGCACATCAATGCTTGGGCAGATACCTATCTAGGTGAGTATAATTTTGATCGGATGCTTTATGCCGGTGGAGCCAAAGATTTTTATCATGTGATGGAGCAAATAGAGTTGTCACACGATTTACATCATATTAAGAAAGTAGTGCTAGTTAATCATGAAGATTGTGGGGCTTATGGGGATGAAGGAACTGAGGAAAAAATTAAAGCAGATTTGATAAAAGCAGAAGAGAAGATCGAGGCTTTAGAACAAGGTGTTGATGTAGAAACTTATTATTTGAAACTAGACGGCACCTTCGAAGAAGTTAGTCGAACTAGCCCTAGATTTGTCAAAAAAGATTAGTTTTAACTCCAATAGTTTGGATATTTTGTCATTAAATCTTCACGATTGCCGTATTTTTGGTGGATAAATGGTCTAAAAGTTTGGATTTGATCTAAGTGATGGCGATAGGCGTAGAGGAGCTTATTAATATAGTGCTGTAGATCTTCGGCAAATTTGATGTTTTCTAAGTAAAAATATTTTTTATTAATTCGAGCGGGATTATCAGTCGACATCCCTGAGCTTGAAGCGCTGGAACGAGCAGTAAATGTTTCGAGCTGAAATATTGCCTGCTTGAAACCTTTTCTATAAGCGCCAGTATCAACCACCATATCTAAAGGTAATGAAAAATTGTGACGATTAAAAGGAGTGGTGAAGATAAACTTAGTCAGTCTTTTAGTGGTAATTAGACCAATGCTTTTTCGCCACAGCGCGCTGGCCCACCACCAGCCGAACACTCCTATTCCTACTGCTGAAAAGAAAGTGATGGTAGGGATGATAGCTGGGACTTTGACTCCAAATTTAGTATTTAAAAATCCTGAGATCCAAGCTACTAGTCCAAAAATTAAGCTACTAACCAGAATGACTAAGATGCGATGTGACCAGAGGATAGCTGGGTTTTCACGTTGGATATAAAGAATGGTCTCGTCATTGGCTTGGCCGGGGAAACGGTAATCAGTGTAGGGGAAGTTGAATTCTTTGACAGAAAAAATATCAGACATGAGAGTATTGTAGCATGGGTAAGATCAACACTTCCTAACCTTAATTAAGGCTAAATCTTAAAATCAGCTAGCTCCAAGACTTTAACTTGGTTTGGTTTCTCTTGTCGATAAAAAGCGTCATAGTTAAACGCACGATTTTTATCTTTAGATACTAATGCGTAGAGATACCAAGTTTCATCTCCAATTTGAAGACCTTCATTGGTTGAAGTAAACTCAGGTGCTTTTTGGTTAGATAAGCTAGTACGGATTGCAGCTGAACCATCAGAATTTTGACAGATAATTCCACCAATCTTTTCATTGGGTTGCACTTCTGTACCTTGAGCATTAATGTAATTCACATCATCTGGTACTGGAAAAGCTAAGTCTGGCTCTATTGTGTAAACAGGATTATCATATTTTCCAGAGTGCATTTCATAAAATTGTGCAACTCCATCTTTTAAACGTGGATTTGTAACTCGATAGTCTTTAGGGCTTAAGCTAACAATCCATTGATTGCCGGTTTTGTTTCCAAATCTCATTGCTATTCTGTAGGTGGTTAATTCCTCTTCAGTGAGTGGTCGACCCTTTTCTTCTTCCTCTGCTGTTAAAAGAATCTTGGGTTAAGGGAAAATTTGCGTTGGTTTTTTGATTCAAAAGACTCACTGTTTGGAGCTTAGGAAGTGAGCAATTAAAACTCTTCTTTTAGGTAACTTTAGACCTCGGTGAGATCTTAGTTTTTCTTGTAATTGTGAGTTA